>NZ_JAEPPI010000003.1:0-300000 GCF_017641085.1 Gracilimonas sp.
GTAGCGATGGAAGAAGGGCTGCGGTTTGCGATTCGCGAAGGCGGACGTACCGTGGGCGCCGGAGTTGTAACTAAAATATTGGATTAAGGCAGTCCCTTAAATAAGGCCAGTGCATAGAGCAGTCGGTTTGCCGCCTGCTCTTGTGCGCTTTATACGGGTGTAGCTCAGTTGGCAGAGCACTGGTCTCCAAAACCAGGTGTCGGGAGTTCGAGTCTCTCCACCCGTGCAGACAAAATAAATGATATGAGCAAGATTAATGATTTTTTTGACGGTGTTGTAAAGGAATTCAAGAAGGTTTCCTGGCCAACCCAGAAAGAGCTAATCGATAATACCATTATCGTGGTGGTTTTTTCAATCATAATATCGGTATTCATCTTTGGTGTTGACCAAATGTACAGCACCATATTAGAAGCTATTTATAATCAATAATGAGTAAAGAATTAACGCATGATTGGTACGTAGTTCGCTGCTTTTCCAGTCATGAAAAAAAGGTTAAAGAGTTTCTCGAGCGCGAAATTGAAGATCAGGGTTTAGAGGATAAAATCAAGGAGATCTTGATTCCCACTGAAACGGTTGTCGAGATTCGTTCCGGAAAGAAGCGTACCCGCGAGAAAAACTTTTTCCCCGGATATATTCTTTTGAATACTCATTATGATGAAGAAGTAAACAATTTGATACAAAGTGCACCCTCCTGCCTTGGTTTTTTGAAGGTAGGTAAAAATGAGACGGTGCCAACTCCACTGAAAGATCACGAAGTCAAACGCATCATTGGACGAGTGAAAGACGGTGGCGACGAACCGCGGAATATTGAAATTCCGTACAGCGAGGGAGACCTGGTTAAAGTGATATCCGGTCCGTTTAAAGATTTTGACGGAACCGTTCAGGAAGTGAATCCTGAAAAACTGAAGCTGCGAGTTATGGTTAGTATTTTTGGCCGTAAAACTCCTGTTGAAGTGGATGTCAGCCAAGTTGAATCCGCTACATAAAGAACCTAGTTGATGCACACTAGCTATTACGCAAATTAAACTGAAGTTATTAATTATAGGATCCTGAGAATCCATGGCTAAAAAAGTTGAGAAAATCCTGAAGCTCCAGATTGTTGGGGGGCAGGCAAACCCTGCGCCACCTGTTGGACCGGCACTCGGTCAGGCGGGAATCAATATAATGGAGTTTTGTAAAGCCTTTAACGCTAAGACTCAGGACAAGGCCGGAACTGTTGTTCCTGTTGAGATTACAGTTTATGCTGATAAGTCTTTTACATTCAAAACAAAGACTCCACCAGCACCTGTACTTCTTAAGAAAGCAGCGAAAATCAAGTCCGGATCAGGTGAACCTAACCGAAATAAAGTAGGTACAGTAACCTGGAGCCAATGCAAAGAAATCGCAGAAGAAAAGATGGAAGACTTAAATGCGTTTGACATCGAAGCTGGCGCGGAAATGGTTGCAGGAACGGCTCGCAGTATGGGTCTTAGAGTAAATCGCGAAAAGTAAGGAAATTGTGATCATGGCAAAAAGAGGAAAGAAATATCAACAGGCCGTGGCACTCGTGAACCCCGAGGTAGAGTATACTTTGGAAGAAGCGTGCGATCTGGTTAAAAAAACATCTACCGCTAACTTTGATGCATCCGTTGACGTTGACGTTCGGTTGGGAGTTGATCCCCGCCACGCCGACCAAATGGTGCGTGGTACAGTGAGCTTGCCTCATGGTACCGGTAAAGAAGTTAAGGTTTTGGCTCTCGTTAACGAGGCCAAGCAAGATGAAGCCAGAGAAGCTGGTGCCGACCATGTTGGTCTTGATGATTACATCACGAAAATAGAAGAGGGGTGGGCTGATATTGACGTTATTATCGCTACACCCGACGTAATGGGTAAACTCGGTAAGCTTGGGCGCTTTTTAGGGCCCCGCGGACTGATGCCTAACCCTAAGAGTGGAACCGTAACAATGGATGTGGCCGATGCTGTAAAGCAAGTTAAAGCCGGCCAGATTGATTTCCGTGTTGATAAAGCCGGAATCCTTCACACATCAATTGGAAAAGTTAGTTTCGATGCAAGTGACCTGAAGGAGAACGCTGAGTCGTTCTTACGTACGGTTATGAGCTTGAGGCCGGCTTCCGCAAAAGGGCTGTATGTGAAAAGTGTTTTCATGAGCAGCACAATGGGACCAAGCATCCCGATAAGCAGAACCGCAGTTACATCCCTATAATAGGAGGAATTTAAATTATGCCTACTGCAGAAAAGCGTGTAATTCTTGATGAACTTACCGAAAAACTGAAAAGTTCGAGTGCTTTATACATTGCGAACTACTCGGGAATGTCGGTACCTGAAGTCAACGAATTGCGAGGTGCATTTCGTAAGGGAGATATTCGATTCAAAGTTTACAAGAACAAACTTGTAAAGCTCGCAATGGAAGAAGTTGGTGGATACGATGAAATAATCCCCGCATTGGTTGAGCAGAATGCTTTTGCATTCGTTGAAGAAGAATTATCTGCACCTGCCAAGGTATTGAAAGATTTTATCAAGGATAATAATAAGCCAGAATTTAAAGCAGCTATCGTAGACGGAGATTTTTACGGTGCGGATAAGCTGGACGTTCTTGCCGCAATGAAGTCGAAGAACGAGATTGTTGGCGATATCCTTGGTCTGTTGATGGCCCCACTATCAAATGTAGTTGGTGCGCTTGAATCACAAGGATCTAACCTTGTTGGTGCCGTTAAAACCATCGCTGAAAAAGGCGAAGAGTAACCCTTATTTATTACAACTAGAATTTTTTATATCAAAACAACTGGAGATAACAAATGGCTGACGTTAAAGATTTAGCTGAACAGCTTGTCAACCTAACAATTAAAGAAGCAAACGAACTTGCTAAAGTTCTTGAAGAAGAATACGATATCAAACCTGCTCAAGCTGCTGTTGCAGTAGCTGGACCTGCTGCTGGCGGAGAAGCCGGTGGCGGAGAAGAGCAAACTGAGTTTGACGTAGTTCTGAAAAGCGCTGGTGCTAAGAAAATCGCGGTAATTAAAGAAGTACGCGGAATCACCGGTCTTGGACTCAAAGAAGCCAAAGAATTGGTTGACGGAGCTCCCGGCACTGTAAAAGAAGCAGTTTCTAAAGATGAAGCTGAGCAAATCAAAGGCAAGCTTGAAGAAGCTGGTGCCGAAGTAGAGCTTAAGTAACTCATACTTACACATTCGTTGGTAGCCAATGCCGTGAAAACGGTATTGGCTATTGGCGTCTATATAAATTGACCCCATTAGCCCTGGGGTTTGCCCGTATCATTTACCTTCAATCTAAGAGGAGAGGTTCCTTTTGAGCAAGAAGATGCAAACTATTCCGAACACGGAACGCTTATCGTTTGGTAAAACCAAGCACGTACTGGATTATCCGGATTTTCTGGACATTCAGTTAGAGTCATTCGAAAAATTTGTACAACTTGATATTGCTCCCAATGAGCGAGAAAATCAAGGACTACAACGAATTTTTAATGAAAATTTTCCCATTCAAGACAGTCGCGAGACTCATATTCTTGAATTCCTTTACTATAACGTAGATGTGCCACGTTACACGATTGCTGAATGCCAGGATCGTGGGCTGACATATTCCGTTCCGTTAAAAGCAAAATTGCGATTATCATCGGTTGATGATAGCGACGAAGCCAGCGAAACTATTGAGCAGGAAGTATTTTTAGGAGACCTGCCCTGGATGTCGAATCGCGGAACATTCATCATTAACGGTGCTGAGCGCGTTATTGTAAGTCAGCTCCACCGTTCACCCGGTGTATTCTTTGGTCAGAATGTGCACCCGAACGGAACACAACTGTATTCGGCCCGAGTTATTCCTTTCAAAGGATCCTGGATTGAATTCACTACCGATATTCGTGACGTTCTTTGGGCTTATATCGATCGTAAGAAAAAAGTTCCGGCCACTACCTTATTACGTGCGCTTGGATATTCTTCCGATATCGAATTGTTGAGCCTGTTTGAACTTTCAGAAGAAATTAAATTCGGTAAGAAAGATCACTACAACAAAAACCTGGTAGGTAAGCGACTTGCTGAGAACGTTGTTGTAGAAAGCATGGAAGAAGTGGTTGACGATGAGACCGGTGAAGTTACCGAAGCTCTTAATCGCCAGATTATCTTTGAGCGGGATCATGAACTTACCGAAGATGACTATGGCTCATTAAAAGATGCTGAAGTAGAGAAAGTGCTCGTCCAGAAAATCTCAGCTGAAGAGTCTGAGCGTTCTGTTATGATGAATACACTTCGTAAGGATCCTACTTACGATGAGACAACAGCTCTTGGAGAAATTTACCAGCAGATTCGATCCGGTGAAATGCCCGATCCTGAAACTGCGCGTTCTATTCTGGAAAGACTGTTCTTCAGCGACAAGAAATATGATCTGGGTGAAGTGGGTCGTTATCGATTGAATAAACGACTGAAGTTAGATCAGGATAACACTGTACAGTATCTGACTAAAGAGGATATTGTAGCTATTGTTAAAGAGGTTATCCGCCTGAAGAACATGAAGTCTCAGGTTGATGATATTGATCACTTAAGTAACCGACGTGTACGAACCGTTGGTGAGCAGTTGGGTCAGCAGTTTGCGATTGGTCTTGCCCGAATGGCACGTACCATCCGTGAGCGTATGAATTCTCGTGATGCTGAGCAACTCACCCCACAGGATCTTGTGAATGCACGTACCATTTCAAGTGTGATTAACACTTTCTTTGGTACCAACCAGCTTTCACAGTTTATGGATCAAACCAACCCGCTTGCCGAGCTGACGCACAAGCGTCGTATGTCTGCACTGGGTCCCGGTGGTCTTACCCGTGAGCGAGCCGGTTTTGAGGTTCGTGACGTTCACTACACGCATTACGGACGTCTATGCCCTATTGAAACACCTGAGGGGCCAAACATTGGTTTGATTTCCTCACTGTGTGTGCACGCGAAAGTAAACGACTTTGGATTCATTGAAACGCCTTACCGTAAAGTGAAGGAAGGTAAAGTTTCCAAAGACGTTGAATATCTCGCTGCTGAGCAGGAAGACGAAACGGTAATCGCCCAGGCGAATGCTGAGATTGACGATAAAGGTACTTTCGAGAGTGAAGCTATTTTCTCCCGAACACGCGAAGGTAACTACCTGCGTGTAAAACCAGACGAAATTGAATACATGGACGTTGCCACTAACCAGATTACTTCTCTGGCGGCAGCGCTGATTCCATTTATTGAACACGATGATGCTAACCGTGCCCTCATGGGTTCGAACATGCAGCGTCAGGCTGTTCCGCTTCTTCGTCCCGAGGCCCCTGTGGTGGGAACCGGACTGGAGCAGAGAGCAGCTCGTGACTCACGTGCTATCATCACCGCTGATGCTGATGGTGAAGTAGTATATGTAAGTGCGACTGAAATTCGAGTTAAGTACAACCGTTCTGAAGACGAGCAACATTGCTACTTCGACGGCGGGGTGAAAACCTACAAGCTTGACAAGTTCATTCGTACTAACCAGGATACTACTATAAACCAGCGTCCGGTTGTGAAGATTGGCGACAAAGTGAAAGCCGGTCAGGCTCTCGCTGATGGTTGCTCAACCGACAAAGGTGAGCTGGCTCTTGGCCGTAACCTGCTGGTGGCCTTTATGCCATGGCGTGGTTACAACTTTGAGGATGCCATTGTAGTAAGTGAGCGCATCGTTCAGGACGATATTTATACTTCCATCCACGTAACGGAATTCGAACAACAGGTTCGTGATACCAAACGTGGGGAAGAAGAACTGACTCGTGAAATTCCTAACGTAAGTGAGGAAGCCACCCGCAACCTCGACGAACGGGGAATTATTCGCGTAGGTGCCAAGATTGAACACGGCGATATCCTGGTAGGTAAGATTACTCCTAAAGGAGAAACCGATCCTACTCCGGAAGAAAAACTGCTGCGTGCGATCTTTGGTGATAAAGCCGGTGATGTGAAAGATGCATCTCTGAAAGTACCTCCTGGTGTTCAGGGAACCGTAATCGACACCAAGCTTTTCAGCCGTAAGCGCGATGAGTTGGTATCTCGTAAAGAAGAGAAGAAACGTGTTGAGCAGGAAGAAGAACGTCACTCCCAAAAAGTTGCTGAATTGAATCAGCAGTGGGCAGACAAGATGTATTCTCTGCTTCGCGACAAAACCTCTCCGGGTGTATATAACTACAGTAATGTAGAGCTGATCCCGAAAGGCGAGAAATACAAGAAATCTGTATTTGAAGAATTAGATCCGGTAAACATTAACGAAAACATCGACTGGGCCACAGATGGTGAGCTCGTGAAGATGGTTCGAAGATTGTTTGCCAACTACCGCGAGCTTCGTCGTGAAATTGACACCGAAGCTAAGCGTCGTAAATTTGCAATCCAGGTAGGAGACGAACTTCCGCCGGGAATCATCCAGAAAGCAAAAGTTTATGTTGCTAAGAAACGTAAGCTGCACGTGGGTGACAAGATGGCCGGTCGTCACGGTAATAAAGGTGTGGTTGCTAAAATCGTACCCCAGGAAGACATGCCGTTTATGGAAGACGGAACCCCGGTTGATATCTGTTTAAACCCACTGGGTGTGCCTTCCCGTATGAACCTTGGTCAGATTTACGAAACCATTCTTGGATGGGCTGCTAAGAAAATGGGTGTGACGTTTGCGTCGCCTATCTTCGACGGTGCTTCCATGGATGAAGTTAGAGAGAAATTAAAAGAAGCCGGACTGCCTGAAGACGGCCGCGTAAATCTTTACGACGGACGAACAGGCGAGCCATTCGCACAGAAAACAACTGTAGGTTATATCTACATGTTGAAACTGAACCACCTGATTCAGGACAAGATGCACTCTCGTTCTATCGGGCCATATTCACTCATTACGCAGCAGCCATTGGGCGGTAAAGCTCAGTTTGGTGGCCAGCGACTTGGTGAGATGGAGGTTTGGGCACTGTACGCATATGGTGCATCCAGCATCTTGAAAGAAATGCTCACTGTGAAAAGTGATGACGTAAAAGGGCGCTCTAAAGTGTATGAAGCTATCGTGAAAGGTGAGAACCTGCCCGATGGTGATGTGCCCGAATCATTCAAGGTATTGTTACGAGAGCTTATGGGTCTCGGCCTTGAAATGCATATTGAATAATTTCACTGTTAATAATTTGGAGGAACATCCTTGCCAGTAACTAAGACATTAACAGTCACGAAAGATTTCGACAGCATTGGGGTATCCCTTGCTTCCGCGGAAACGATTCTATCTCGTTCCCACGGCGAAGTCTTGACTCCTGAGACAATAAACTACCGAACCTTTAAGCCGGAAATGGACGGTCTTTTCTGTGAAAAGATCTTCGGCCCGGTTAAAGATTATGAATGCCATTGTGGTAAATACAAGCGTATCCGCTACAAGGGAATTATCTGCGACCGTTGCGGTGTGGAAGTTACCCGAAAAGCTGTACGTCGCGAGCGAATGGGGCATATTACCCTAACCGTTCCTGTAGTACACATTTGGTACTTCAAATCTCTTCCTAACAAAATCGCTTACCTGCTTGGAATGAGTTCCAAGAACCTGGATAAGATCGTTTATTACGAGACTTTCGTAGTAATCAATCCCGGTGTGGCGCGTGACCTCGGTTATGCCCAGGGCGATATGATCTCTGAAGAAGAGAAATGGGATATTTTAGAACAGCTGCCTGAAGATAACCAGGAACTGGATGACGACGATGATGACAAATTCATCGTGAAGGAAGGAGCCGATGCTCTTGAAGCACTCCTCGGTGATCTGGATCTGGACGACCTGGCTTATAATCTGCGCTATGAAGTGAAGCATGAGACTTCACAGATGCGTAAGAAGAAAAAGCTGAAGCGTCTTCAGGTAATTGAGTCATTCCGTGCCGCCAACCAGCACACTGAAAACCGTCCCGAGTGGATGGTACAGAGCGTAATACCGGTAATTCCACCGGAACTGCGACCGCTGGTACCTCTTGAAGGTGGCCGTTTTGCAACGTCCGACTTGAACGATCTTTATCGTCGGGTGATCATCCGAAACAATCGTCTGAAGAGATTGATTGATATTAAAGCTCCTGATGTGATTCTCCGAAACGAGAAGCGTATGCTGCAGGAAGCCGTTGATTCACTCTACGACAACTCAAGAAAATCAAACGCAGTACGAAACAACAACCGACCGCTTAAGTCACTTTCAGATATGCTGAAAGGTAAGAGTGGCCGTTTCCGTCAAAACCTTCTTGGTAAGCGTGTTGACTATTCCGGCCGTTCTGTGATTGTGGTAGGACCCGAGCTGAAAATGCACGAATGCGGTCTGCCAAAAGAGATGGCGGTTGAGCTCTACAAACCATTCATTATCCGACGACTTATTGAGCGTGGATATGTGAAAACGGTTAAGAGCGCCAAGAAAGTAGTTGACCGACGCGATGCCGTTGTATGGGAAGTTCTTGAAAATGTAATTGACGGACACCCCGTATTGCTTAACCGTGCACCAACCTTGCACAGGTTAGGTATTCAGGCATTCCAGCCGGTACTTATTGAAGAAAAAGCTATCCGACTTCACCCACTCGCATGTACAGCTTTTAATGCTGACTTTGACGGTGACCAGATGGCCGTTCACCTTCCATTGAGCCACGATGCGGTACTTGAAGCATCTGTACTGATGTTAGGTTCACACAACATTTTATCTCCTGCGAACGGTGGACCTATTGCGGTTCCTTCTCAGGATATGATTTTGGGTCTGTATTACCTCACCAAGCCAAATGATGGCATGAAAGGTGAAGGCAAGACATTTGCCTCTCCGGCAGAAGTATTGGTTGCCTTCGACCAGGGTAAGATTGATACTCACGCCAAAATCAACGTTCGAATTCCGACGGTAAATGAGGATGGAGAAGTTGTCCATGAAGTGATTAAAACTTCTACCGGACGTGTACTCTTCAACCAGATTACGCCGAAAGAAATCCCATTCATCAACAAGACACTCGGTAAGAAAGAACTGAGAAATCTGATTGGTGATATTCATGCAATTGTAGGAACGGCGAAGACGTCCAGATTCCTCGATGACATGAAGAAACTCGGTTATGAAGAAGCGACCATTGGTGGTCTTTCTTTCAGCCTTGACGATATCATTATTCCTGATGCCAAAGGTGAGTTGATTACCAAGGCGAAGGATGAAGTGACTGATATCCAGGGACGTTACGAGATGGGTTTCATTACCGATAACGAGCGTTACAACCAGGTTATTGATAAATGGACCTCAACCACTAACCGTGTGTCTGAAACCCTGTTCTCAGCTCTTGCGAGCGACAGAAATGGATTCAACCCGGTATATATGATGGCGGATTCCGGAGCTCGTGGTTCTAAAGAGCAGATTCGTCAGTTAGGTGGTATGCGTGGTCTGATGGCGAAACCTCAGAAGAGTTCCATGCAGCAGGGCAATGAGGTAATTGAGAACCCGATTCTTTCTTCTTTCAAAGAGGGACTGACGGTACTTGAGTACTTTATCTCTACTCACGGTGCGCGTAAAGGTCTTGCCGATACCGCTCTTAAAACTGCCGATGCGGGTTATTTGACTCGTCGTCTGGTTGATGTTTCTCAGGATGTGATCATCAACGAGAATGACTGTGGTACCCTCCGTGGTATTAAGATGGCGGCTCTGAAAGACAACGAAGATATTATCGAGAGTCTCGAAGATCGTATTATCGGGCGTGTTTCACTCCACGAAATCTATGATCCGATTTCTGATGAATTGATCTGCGAAGCAAACCAGATGATTGATGAGTCTGTAGCTTCCAAGATTGCCGAGACTTCTATCGAAGAAGTAGAAATTCGTTCAGTACTTACCTGTGAAACCGGACGTGGTGTATGTGCCAAATGTTATGGCCGTGACCTCGCACGGGGAACCGTAGTTGAGAAAGGGGAAGCCGTAGGGGTTATCGCCGCTCAGTCTATTGGTGAGCCGGGTACGCAGCTGACCCTTCGAACCTTCCACGTTGGTGGTACGGCATCTCGTCTGGAGGCTGAATCTCAGCACAAGACGAAATTCGAAGGTAAAGTAGAATTTGAAAACGTTCGCGTTGTGGTTTACAACGACGGTGAAGAAGAGCACAATGTGGTTCTTTCACGTGCCGGCGAAATCAAGATCGTGAACGACGAAGGTAAAGTTCTCATCAACTACAATGTGCCTTACGGTTCAGAGATGTTGGTTGAGGAAGGCGATGTGGTACCTAAAGGAGCCGTGCTCTGTAAGTGGGATCCATATAATGCCCTTATCTTCTCCGAAATTGACGGTACCGTTGAGTACAAAGATATCATCGACGGAGTGACTTCGTCTGAAGATACCGATGCTCAAACCGGTCACCGCGAAAAAGTTATTACCGATTCCAAAGATCGCTCGCTGGTACCAACCCTTGTGATCAAAGGAACCAAAGACCGAATCCGCGAAAATACACTGCCTGTTGATACCCACATCGTTATTGATGACGGTGCCAAGGTTGAAGCCGGTCAGGTTATCGCTAAGATTCCGCGCGCTACATCCAAGTCTAAGGATATTACCGCCGGTCTGCCGCGTGTAACTGAATTGTTTGAAGCACGTTCCCCAAGCGAACCTGCCGTTGTTTCTGAAATTGACGGTATTGTTGAAATGGGTGGACGTAAGCGTGGTTCACAAGAGGTATTTGTGAAATCCAAAGACGGAACGGATGAGAAGAAATATCTGATCTCGCTGAGCAAGCACATCTTGGTTCAATCCAATGACTTTGTGAAAGCAGGACAGCCTCTCTCAGACGGTACTATTCCGGCTCAGGATATTCTGAATATTCTCGGACCTTATGCAGTACAGTCGTATCTCGTGAACGAAATTCAGGAGGTTTACCGACTACAGGGTGTGAAAATCAATGACAAGCACATTGAGGTTATTGTACGCACCATGATGCAGAAGGTGGAAATCACCGATCCGGGCGATACCATGTTCCTTGAAGGGGATAAAGTGGATCGTTTTGAAGTGAACATCAAAAACGACGAGCTGATAGGTAAGTTTGTAGTAACCAATCCGGGCGGTTCTGATCTGAAGAAAGGAGCTATCCTCGATCGTCGTGAAGTAAGAGATGTAAACAACGAGCTGATTAAAGAAGGTGTAGAAGAACTCGAAACCCGTGAAGCAGAACCGGCTATTTCTAAGCCAATTCTGTTGGGTATTACTCGAGCTGCACTTTCAACCGATAGCTGGTTGTCGGCTGCTTCCTTCCAGGAAACAACCAAGGTACTTACTCAGGCTTCTATTGAAGCCAAGAAAGACTTCCTCCGCGGACTCAAAGAGAATGTGGTGGTTGGACATAAAGTGCCTGCCGGTACCGGTCTTCGCGACTACAACGACATTGTTGTTGGGTCTAAGAAAGACATGGAAGAAGGAGACGAAGAAATCGCCAAGGTATTTGAAGAACTTGGCGGAAGTGAAAACGGTGAAAGCGAAACCGCCGAAGCCGAAGATTAATCACTTCAGCAACACTTCGTTAACCGAAGTAGCATAAATAAAATTAAAGCCCCGCACATTGTTTATGTGCGGGGCTTTTTTATATGCACGAATTTTGTTCAGGTTTGTAGATGTCGGGTAATTCACTAATAAGAGCTTGCATGTGTTTTCTTTGACGACGTAATTATTGGGTATAAATAGCTCCGTCCTTCAGGGCGGGGACAAATAAACCAGTATAAAAACCCAAGTATTATTGGATGAAAAGGCTCGGATAGTTTTCGCCGGGTTGGGCAATTCATTTTTTAAAGGCTATTTAGCCAAAGCTTCGGATATCGATGTTACGTAATCGACATTGGGGCGAAGCTTATTCATGTTCTTTTTAACCCCGTCCTGAAGGACGGAGCTATTTATGTTTTAACTTTCCCCGTCATCGGTTTTATTATGAAGTCACCAATTGTACCCAAGTCGTCATGCTGAACTTGATTCAGCATCTGAGGAGGGCGAGCAAATAGCGAAGTCATTAGGCTGTTATAAGCAGTCACTCCTTTCAGACCCTGAATCAAGTTCAGGGTGACAACCTATCTATCACAATATACACTTAGCCACTTGGTGAAGGGTAGAGTTTGTTTATTACGACTTAATTTTGCTATTTCTGATTAGCTCATTATTAAACCTATCATAATGAACAAAGCCACGAAAGCGTACAATGAAGATCAGTCACCTGCCGACAAGGAAATTTGTGATGCATTGGCCGTGCTAATTAATACCTATTTACCTGAGGCTGAGAACAAAATCTGGCATGCTCACCCGGTTTGGTTTTTGGATGGAAATCCGGTAGCAGCATATAGCAAACTGAAAGATTGTGTACGGCTTTTCTTTTGGAGTGGGCAGTCGTTTGATGAAGAAGGGTTGAGCAAATCAGGATCCTTTAAAGCTGCTGAAAAACGATATACTTCGGTGGATCAGTTCAATAAAAAAGAAATAAAGCAGTGGATTGAGAAAGCAAGAGACATCCAATGGGATTACAAAAACATCGTAAAAAGAAAAGGAAAGCTGGAACGGCTGAAGTGAGTACATATGAAACCCGCGAAATTGACCCCATTTGTAAACGATCCCGGTGAAGAATTAGAGTTTGCTGTCGATCAGTTAAGAAAATACAATCGGTCTTTTACCGGCCCTTTTGAAAGTGAGTATTTCGGTTTTATAGCAAAAAATGACTCCGAAGAGGTAGTAGGGGCGGTACATGGAAATACCGAATGGGAATGGGTTTTTATAAAGCATCTGTGGGTCAGTGAAGACTTCAGGGGAATGGAGCTTGGCTCAGAGCTCATGGAGGCTATCATACAGGAAGCCAACAGGCGCGGGCGCTATAAGTATTACTTGTCCACGTTTGAATTTCAGGCTCCTGAATTTTATAAAAAACTGGGTTTTGAGATATTTGGCACATTGCCACAGGTGTCCGGAGAATACGATTCATTCTACATGAAAAGGGAAGACAGAAAATGAATCCGGAAAATTGAAAAGCCAACCTGAAGAAGGATGGCTTTTAAGAACGATCATAGTTACTGTGAAATTAAATAGGGGCTGCATCGGAATTGTCTCCGCCGGAGGTGCCAAGCATATCATCCAGAGAATATTTACCGGTTCCCATCATAGATAAAGCAAGGCTGGTAAGCAGCAACATAAGTTCCAGTCGCATTCCGCTGAAACCATTATCGCCGCCCATCTTAACGGTGAGTATGGCCACCAGCATTGTGAAGGCCAGTAATATGCCCGGAATCTCAACTTTGTAACCAACCAATACCATAATGCCGCCAACAAATTCGACCAGGGCTACCACCCAGGCCATTACTCCGGGAAGAGGGATGCCGATATTTCCGAAAAATCCTTGTACTCCTTCTATTCCGGAAAGCTTACTCCATCCTGCAATAATGAAAATCACACCAACACCAATACGTAACAGTAACTTTGCTAAATCTTTATTCTTCATCAGTACTCCTGTTTGGGTTTAAGGGTCTCAATAATCTATTTTAAAACGGATAAACTTCAAAAGAAAAAGTTTAATGTCTAACTAAATGATACAATCCGAAGCAAAAAGGCTAATTGAAGAAGCCGGGTTTAACAAAAATGAGCCGGTGAAATGGGCTGACCTTGGTTGTGGGAGCGGGCTCTTCAGCCATGCCTTAGCCGAGCTTATGCCAAGAGAGAGTGAAATTCTAATGGTGGATAAGGTCAATCAGGCTCCCATCAAATCTCAGATGGGCGGAGTACATTTTAAGTTTCTGCAAATTGATTTCAACGAACAGCCTCTTCCGGATAGCAATTTTGACGGAATTCTGATGGCCAATTCACTTCATTATGTGAAAAATAAAAAGCCCTTTATTCAAAAGTTAAAGACACATCTTTCAGGTGATGGTCGGCTGATCATCGTTGAGTATGATACTGTTCAGTCCAATCCATGGATTCCATATCCCATAAACCTTAAACAACTGGAGCAATTATTTGGGGAGGCAGGATTCGAATCTGTAAGAAAAATCGGGGAGCGGCCATCCAGATATGGACAAAAGAATATGTATGCTGTTGAAGTGCTTTTGACCAATGACCAGTGACCAATGACCAAAATTGAATTCGGTCACTGGTTCAGGTCAACACAAATTAGTTTCCGCCGTCCCGGTTTGCCGTACGCGGTATGGGCCAGGTCATTTGCTCACCGGTTCTTCGGCTGATCGGTAACACAGCTTTATCGCGAGGGAAAGTCTCGGGATCTTCGCTGGCCATATACGTTAGAACTGCCGTCAGGATGGCATTATTCCGTACATCATCGAAAACGATTTTATCATAAGTATCGCGATTGGTATGCCAGGTATAGTTCCAGTAGCTCCAGCTTAACGAGCTAAGAGAAAAACCGGGAGCTCCAGCTGAAACAAAAGAAGCGTAGTCGGAACCGCCACCACCGGGAGTTCCTGGAAAAGTGGTTTCAATATGTCGGGTGATATCGCGGGGTACAGCTTCCAGCCATCGTCCTAAAAACTCATAAGCATGCAGGAACCCCTGCCCGGATATGCGGACCACACGTCCGGTTCCATTATCCTGATTAAACAAGGCCTGCATATTGTCAACGATCTCAGGATTGTCTTCCACAAAAGCCGCTGATCCGTTAAGGCCCTGCTCTTCACTTCCCCACAGTCCGACAATAATCGTACGTTTTGGGTTTGGATACACTTCTTTCAGAATTCGCGCAGCTTCCATCATGGTAATGGAGCCGGTGGCGTTATCGGTGGCTCCGGTTCCGCCATCCCAGGAATCGTAGTGAGCTGAAAGGATAATGTACTCGTCCGGTTTTTCTGAGCCGGGAATGGTAGCAATGGTATTGAAAGTCGGGACTTTACCTAATTTCCTGGATTGGGCATTTACCTTAATCACGGGGTTATCTCCATACTCAACCATTCGATAAAGCATGCCATAATCTTCAAGGGCAAGGTCTATTACAGGCACTTCTTCGGTGCCCGCACTGAAGATTTTATTCACACCAAATCCACTTGACCATCGGGATTGGATAATACCTGCTGCTCCTGCTTCTTCCAGAACGGAGAGCACTTCGCGGGAGTTGTAGCCAATTTTTGTGAAGCGTTCGCGCCAGGCATCTTGCATGGCATCACGCTCTTGTTTCATTTTTTCGAAAGATTCTTCAGTCGCGTATTCTTCCCAATTATAATCAGGACGGCCGGTGGGCTGCATCATAGAAACCAGGATGAATTTTCCTTTGATGGTTTTAAGCCATTCTTCAAATGCGGCTTTGTTTTCTACATCAGGGATGATATCTAATTTACCTTCAACTCCGCCTTTCTTGGTGGCCGGACTCCAAGCCAGCTGCATTCCTTCCAGCGAAACCACCCGGGGTGAAACCAGGTCAACATGGGTGATGCCTCGTTCCCATCCCTGCCACTGCCCAAACTGCTGATTTTCTGCTGAGATTCCCCATTCTTCAAATTGCTCAACGGCCCATTCATGAGCTTGCTGCATTTGAGGTGTTCCAACCAGTCGAGGGCCGATCACATCCGTGAGCTGATGTGCCAGGTATTCCAGCTGCGAATTTTCAGTGGCCTCTTTTACGATGGCATCTACCATTTCGTCGGTCGTTTGAGCATGGACCGGCCCGAATGGCAGCGACATCATTATACATACAATAAGTGCGATTCTTTTCATGAATCCTTTCTCCGATTCTGTCAGTTAAAATTAATCGGAGAATATATTCTATAAACGGGTAAAAGGGCGAGGTTGTAATTTCTTTTTACGAATAAAAAAACCGCCTCAAAAGAGACGGTTATTGAAAATAGTTTATGAATTTAAAATTCAGACTTCTGTTCCGGTCAATTCATACCCGGCTTGTCTCCAGCCTGCAAGGCCTTCTTCAAAGTCACTGACGTTGGTATATCCCATTTCTTCCAGCTTCTGTGCAAGATTTGGCGAAGCGTCACAGTCTGAATTCGCGCAATACACAATAATTTCAGCGTCCATGAATGGGATTACTTCTTTAGCCAGTTCTGCATTTTCCGTGGGTATATTGATGGAACCCGGAATATGTTTTGCGAGATAGGCATCGCGTGATAATGCGTTAATAATGATCGGTGCAAATTCACCGGTCATTTTGCGATGTAATGTTTCTGCGTCTGTTCGTTGAAGTGTTGCTGTAGCCGTCATAATCTTTGAGTTTAGATTCGACTTCTTACTTCATTCCTATAACAAATCACAGCCTGCTCGCATTCAGAGCAGTTTCTCTTTATAAATGGAAAAGAAAGTGAGGGCAGCAGGTTCTATAATATCATCGGGAAAATCGTATCCGGGATTATGCAAAGGGGGCAGGCTTTCACCGGCTCCGAATCCAAACTGAGCGCCTTTATTGGTAGCTGTGAAATAGGCAAAATCCTCTGACCAGTTATTGGGATGATCCATCTGTTGAAGCGTCAGCTCATTGGCTTTTGCAGAGTCAGAAATCATGCCTACACAATCGGCATCATTAAGCGTAGCAGGATAGATCTCAGAATAACTCCATTCGAAATCCAGCCCGTTTTCCTCAGCTAGGTCCGCTACAATTGCTTCCGATTTATTACAAAGAAGATCAAGATCTTCGTTTTGGTAGGCTCTCAGAGTTATGCCCATTTCCAGACTGCCCGGTGAAACACCAAAGGCAACTTCCCCTAATCGTATGTAGATAAGGGTGGCAATGGTATGATCGGAAAAAGCCGAGCGGTTATCATTTGCCAGCTCCAAAATTTGGTCAATAATGTCAGTGGCCGTGTAGTATGGATTCAGTCCGTTCTGAGGTTCAGCTGCGTGTGATGTCCTTCCGTCCAGCTTTACCGTGAAACCACAGGAAGCGGCTGTGAAACTTCCGGTCTTCAGTAAAACAGTATCCTTTTTGACTCCGGGAATATTGTGGAGAGCAAAGATGTAGTCCGGTGATAGCGCATGAAACTCCTTGGACTCAACCACATCTTTAGCTCCCAGGTAATTTTCCTCAGCAGGTTGAAAGAGCAGAACGGCTTTTCCCTTTTTGGGTCTGTTCTGAGATATTAACTGCCCCAGTCGTGCAATAATAGCCATGTGGCCATCGTGCCCGCAAAGGTGGGCTACTCCGGGTATAGAAGAACGATAGGCCAGGTTCGACTTTTCCTGGATTGGGAGGGCATCCAGTTCACATCGGAAGATCAGAGTTTCGCCCGGTTCCTCTCCTTCAAACACAAAGGCTTTCCCGGTTTTTGAAATCGATATTTCCTCATCGGGATTTAGTGCATTGATGAAGGCTGAGATGCGTTTGGAAGTCTCAAACTCCAGGTTCGATAACTCAGGGTAGCGATGAAGGGTGCGTCTCAGGTTGATGACATCTTGTAAATCGGACATAAACTAATTTTTTACAGCAGTAACCATGATTTCTACTTTAGCATCCAGAGGAATTCGGCTGACTTCAACAACCGCCCGTGCCGGTGGGTTCTCCGGAAAGTACTGAACATAGACTTTATTGAATGCGGAATAATCATTCATATCATCCAGAAACACCTGCGCCTTCACCACATCCGACATTTCATAACCGGCGACCTTTAATACCGCCCGGATATTCTTCAGCGTTTGGTGGGTTTGAGATTCAAGGTCATCTCCGGCAAGCTCGCGACTTTCGGGTATCAGGCCTATCTGTCCTGATAAATAAATTGTATTGCCAACCTGAATGGCCTGGGAATACACGCCGACAGAAGCCGGTGCATTTTCGGTGTTTATGATTTTATTTTGCATCTCCGTGCCTGTCTCTGATTCAATCTCATTGCAGGAGGTAAATACCCCTGCAATGAGAAGGCAGAAAAGAAATGGTATATAGGTGAACTTTTTTATCGTCATATATTCGGGCATTTTAGAGTTTGAGATGCTGAGTGTATTTCAGCTTCTGAAAATGATCAGGTCGTTGGCCAACTGTGCTGCTAAACCTTTTTAATTTGATCTTTCATAGCACTTACAAAACGATCAATCTCTTCCTTGGTCGTATATACATTCGGTGTTACGCGGATGCCTCTAAACTGCTCGTGATTAATAGGGGTGGTGATGATTCGGTAATCACTCCATAAGGTACTGTTTAGTTCGTTAGGCTCCATTCCTTTAATTTCAACTGTAGCAATTCCGCAGGCGTATTTTGGATTCCGGCTGGTATGTAAAACAACTTTATCGCCATCCACAAGCTCATCAATCCAAAGGTCATTCAGGTATTTGAGGCGGGCCTCTTTACGAGATGCACCTATTCCCTCATGGAAAGTCAGGGCTTCCCCGATGGCTAAAAAGTTTGCCGCGGGGTGGGTACCGATTTCTTCGAATTTTCGGATGTCTTCGTCCTGAGATTCAGCTGCCGCCATCAGAGGCCATAAGTCTTTGATCTTATCTTTACGAACGTAAAGCATACCCGTGCCATGAGGAGCAAAAAGCCATTTATGAAGACTGGTAGTGTAATAATCACAATCCATATTGGCATGGTCGAATTCGAAATGTGCATAAGCGTGGGCTCCATCCACGATAACCGGGATTCCCTTTTTACGTGCCATGTGCACCACTTTTTTAACAGGAAGAATTTGCCCTGTCAGGTTGATGATATGGCACATCAAAATCAACTTGGTATTTGGGGTGATTGCTTCCTCAAATCGGCGAACTATTTCAGCATCATCTTCGGCCGGAACCGGAATACTGATTTGATTTAGCTTGATGCCTTCCCGTCGCTCCCGTTGTTTGAACGTGGTGATCATTCTGGGGTAGTCCTGATCGGTTGTGAGTACTTCATCGCCCGGTTGCAGGTCAAACCCAAGCTGACAAATTTGGAGGCTTTCTGAGGCATTTCTGGTGATTGCAATTTCTTCAGTATCAACACCAAAGTTGCGGGCCAGTCGCTGGCGAACACCTTCTCTTCTGGGTTCCAGTATTCTCCACATATTATATACCGGGGCCTGGTTGGAGAAATCCAGGTGCTTTTTCATAGCTTCTTGTACAAAAGCCGGGGAAGGGCTAACACCTCCGTTGTTCAGGTTGATCAGGCTTCGATCTACGGTAAAGGCTTGTTGTACCTGGCCCCAGAAATCTTCATTCCGGGCAATTTCTACAGCGGTTCCAGAGTAGGTGTCAAGCTTTTCTTTAAGCTTCTCGGTCTTCATCGGGTTGAAAAAAGCCCCGGCAGTCAGTACAGCTGCTCCACTGCCAATTTTTTTCAAGAACTGTTTACGTGTTTCCATTGCTGATCCCCCTGTTAGTGTTGTTTGGGAATTAGCCATAGATAGGCAAAAAAGCAAGCCAGATTATAGGGGGGATATTGGAACTTGTAGTCTTGCTGTAGCTGTCAGAAAATTCGGGCAAACGAATTTGAATGTTTTTTTAAATCATGTATGATCGGGTATAAATAGCTCCGCCCTTCAGGGCGGGGTAAAAGAAATAAGTCTTAAAACCCAAGTATCATAGGGTTAAAAGGCAGGAGTGGTTTTCGCCGGGTTGGGGGCTTCATTTTTTAAAGGCTAATTAGCCAAAGCTTCGAATACCGGATATTACATAATCGAGATTGGGGCGAAGCTTGTTCGTGTTCTGTTGTTATCTCCGCCCTGAAGGACGGAGCTATTTATGATATAGCTTCCCAGCTTTGAATTATAAAAAAGCCCTGCACAATTTCTTGGGGAGGACTTCAAGTTCTTAAAATGTAAGCTATTCGAATCAGCCTTTTTTCTTAGCCGTTTCGATAGACTCCAATAAATCTTCGGCTTCCTTAATCAGTCCTTCTGCTTTTTCTTTGGCATCAAGGACTACTTTATCACCTTTCTCTTTGGCTTCAGAAACTAAAATTTCTTTTTCTTCCCGAAGCTGTTCGATTAAGTCATTCAGCTCATCATAGTAGTTGCTTAACCTGTATGAAAGCCGGTCTCTGGTGTTTTTACCTGTATCCGGAGCATAAAGCAGTGCAATAGCAGCACCAACGAGAGCTCCTGAAATAATTCCTGATATATAATCTGATGATCTACTCATAATTCTTTCTCCTTTTTTTAATCTAAACAAGTATAGCGCAAACAAGTTCCAAATTCCAAGTCTCAGCGCGATTTTTATCCAAAAATAAAGTCGCTCCTGACATTCATAAATGCCAAGCCCGCATTAAGATACCTCACCGCTGATCGGGTAATTAATTACGCTTCCACTGCGGTTTTGTTACCTCTGAATAACGCCTTAAACCACTCTATCGTCATGCTCAATGAAACAGAGATAATTGGGGTGATAAATAGTGTAAGGGCTGAGCCAAACAGCAAGCCACCGATTACAGCTTTGGCTAATGGTGACCAGGTTTGTGCTCCGGAGCCAACTTCCAGTGAAAGCGGAATCATGGAGCAGATAGTGGTAATAGCCGTAAGCAGAATGGGTCGCATGCGTCTTCGACAGGCCTCTAAAATATTTTTTAACAGAACAGAATCTTTATTCGTCGGTTTTTCTTTCCAGAAGAAAACAGGAATGAAGAGATTCTGCCAGCGAACCGACTTACGGTTCAGCATGTCATATTCCATGCCTTTGGTGTAAAGGTGCATATAATCGACGAGTACAATCCCGTTATTGACGATGATGCCCACCAGCATAAATATACCTATTTGCGATGTGGTACTAAGGGGATCACCAATCAAAAACAGATAGGCGAGCGCTCCAAACATGGCAAGGGGAATGCAGAGCCAAATAACGAATGGGTCCCGGAAGTTTTCGAACAGGGAAGCCATGATCATAAACATGAGTACGAGCGCTGCCAGTAAAGCAAAGGCAAACTCAGACTGACCTTCCTGAGTTTCACGGGTGCCGCCGGTAAATTCATAGCGATATCCTTCGGGCAGAACCACTTCCGTTTCCAGGAATTCGCGGATAATCGGTTCATACTCAATTGCATTTCCCTGAACCTGAATGTTTACATCCAGCACTGTTTCGCGGTCTCGTCGTGAGAAGGAATCCACGCCGCGAGTCGGTACAAACTCACCAACGGCTGCAACTGGTATCCGTTGATCGCCCACCTGGAATACTTCGAGGTCAAACAAGTCTTCGCGACTGGTTAACGCCTGTTTTTGTGTACGTACTTCAATGGGGATTTCACGTCCTTCTGCAATGTAATACCCGGCTTGATTGCCCAGCGTCTGTGTTCTAAGCGCTCCGGCAATGGTTCCAAGATTTGTTCCCAGTAAACCCAGGCGTTCC
This sequence comes from Gracilimonas sp., assembly GCF_017641085.1. Classification (NCBI taxonomy): domain Bacteria; kingdom Pseudomonadati; phylum Balneolota; class Balneolia; order Balneolales; family Balneolaceae; genus Gracilimonas; species Gracilimonas sp. The sequence continues at coordinate 21,196 of NZ_JAEPPI010000003.1, forward strand.
CGGTCGGCGATAAAATGCAGCTCCGGGGTAGGATCAGTTCTTCCGTTATCAACTGAAATGACGGTTGGATCTTGTAACAACCGTGCATCTATTTTGTTTGAGATGGCAACAAGCTGATCGATTTCAGGGCCAATCAGGCTTAACCGGATAGAGCCTCCCCCTGAATCCCAGCCGCGCCCGAATCGTAATCCACCGCCTTCAACACGAACCCGAACGTCCACTCCGGGAGAGGTCAACTCCTCCCTCAAAAATACAGCAAAGTCGTTGGTGGTTTGTTCTCTTTGGGTTTCAGGGACCAGAGTTACACTTATTTCTCCTCTGTTAGTTTGTTCTCTCCAGCGACTTCTGCCGATGGAAGTTATCATGGTTTCAACTTCAGGCATTTCACCGATACGGTCGCTGAAGTTCTCCATGATGTTTGCCGTTTTGGTAAGCTTACTTCCTTCCGGTAAACTGATATCGATATCAATCTGTCCGGAATCAGACTCCGGAAAACCTTCTTTCGGGATATTGGTGTATAACATGAAGGTGCCTGCCATGATAGCAACCATGGCTAACAGTGGAATCCATTTATGGTGAAATAACCAGCCAAGTGCTTTTGTATATCCTCTTTCCAGTTTTGAGATGCCACGGAATGCCAGATTCTTGGTGTTGAATTGTTTGGCATCGAGGGCCAGTAAGGAAATTACAGGCACCAGGATGATGGAAGACAGGAAAGAAAAGCCGATGGCAAAACAGATGGTGTAGGCAAATTCCCGGAAGAAAGCACCCTGAGTTCCAGAAATCAAAATAATGGGTATGAAAACACCAAGCGTGGTCAGGGTTGATCCAAGCAATGCACCAATTACTTCGTTGGTACCTTCCAGTGCTGCTTTGAACCGGGGAAGCCCATCCTCGAGTTTACGTGCAATACTTTCGGTTACAACGATTGAATTATCCACCAATAGTCCGATTGCAAGGGCCAGGGCTGAGATGGTGAGGATGTTCAGTGTAAGATCGGCCGCGTACATGGCGGCAAAGCTGGCAGCGATAGACACAGGAATGGAACAGGCCACTACCAGAGAAATTCTCCATCCTCCCATAAAAATCAGGATTACTAAAATAACTACAACCAAAGCCCCGAGAGCCGACTGTGATAAATTATTTACGGAATCTTCAATGGTTTGTCCTTCATCAGAAAGAACCTGAAGTACGACGCCGGGAGGTAAAATTTTATTGATTTCCGGCACTACTTCTTTCACCGCGTTTACTACATCGAGGGTATTGGCATCTGAGTTTTTTTGCACATCCACAGATACGCTGTTTCGGCCGTTAACTCTTACCAGGCTTGTTACTTCGGTGAAGCCATCGCTGACATCAGCCACGTCTTTTACCCGAATGGGGACACCGTTTTCGGCTATAGTTACGATGGTATTAGCAATCTGCTCTACATCCTGATAGGTGGATTGTGCCCGTACGCTATAATTGATTCGGTCTGCTACAACATTACCAATGGGCAGCTGCACATTGTTATTTCGGAGAGCACTTTCAATATCAGAAGGAACCAGGTTGTGCTGCGCCAGTTTCATGGGGGTTACATCGATGTAGATGCGCCGTTCGAGTCCGCCCTGGGTTTCTGCCGAAGCCAGTCCTTCAATCCGCTCAAGCCGGGTCTCAACCAGTTCGAGCCCGATATTTCGAAGTTCGTCGAGCCCACGGTTTTCGGCATCGATACTGAGCCGCATGATGGGCCTGTTTTCCGGATCAAACTGGAAGATTACCGGTTCCTGTGCCTGCTGTGGAAGTTCACCCCGGATTTCGTCAATCGCTTTTCTGACTTTGAGCTCTGTTTTACGGATGTCGGTGCCTTCCCGAAGTCGTAAAATCACAAATGCATTTCCGCGACTTACACGTGCCTCAAGGGTTTCAATTCCTTCAATTCCCGAAAGGGCTCCTTCAATCGGGTCAACAATAATACGGTTAATATCTTCAGGAGCTACATTCTGATATCCTGAGGAAACGGCAAGTACCGGAATATTGAATGAGGGGTAGAGGGTCACTTTGAGGTTAGTGAGGGAAAACACGCCGAAGCCAATCACAATGAGGGTCATCATGATGACGGTAATCGGGCGCTGTAAAATACCTCCGGCTACGCTGAATTTTTTCATGCGAGTGCCTCCTGTGGTTTGTTGGCAAGGGGATCAATTTTATGAATGGCATCAAATCCTAAACGCTCAACCAAGCTGTTGATGATGTTGTAAAAGCAGGGAACTACGAAAAGCATTAAAAGGGTACTCATGGATAAGCCACCGATAACAGTTCGGGCCATCGGGCTCCAGGTTTCTGAACCGGATCCCAACTCAAGAGCAAGCGGCACCATCGACAGGATAGTGGTGAATGCCGTCATTAGAATCGGGCGAAGCCTGCGTGTTGCCCCTTCGGCGATGGCTTTGTGGCGCTCCATGCCGCGTGCCTGCAAAATTTTGATGTAATCAATCATTACAATTCCGTTGTTCACCACAATTCCCGTAAGGAGGATTAAACCGACCATTGAGGTAACGCTTATGCTGGTTCCGGTAATCCACAGCATGAGTAAAACGCCGGTGAGGGCAAGCGGAATGGTTAAAATAATGATGAAAGGTTCCACCAGGCTTTCAAACTGAGAAGCCATGACCATGTAGGTCAGGATTCCGGCAATCATGAAGGCAATCATCAAGAAATTAAATGATTCGGCTTGCTCTTCAGCTGTTCCGGCAATTTCGTAGCGGTATTCATCAGGCCAGTCAACCTGGTCGAGGAGGGTGCGGGCTTCTGCGGTTGCTGCTTTCAGATCAATGCCGGACAATTCGGCGGTCACTTCCGTTACCCGTTCCTGATCTATTCGCAGAACATTGGTAGGCCCGGAATAACGCTCTATGCGGGCCAGGTTTTTGAGAGGCATCCACGTTCCGTCCGGTGTTTGAATCTGTATGTTGGAGAGGTCAACGGATTGGGATTTATCCATGGGGTCCAGCTCTACAACTACTTCAAATTCGACACCCTGATCTACAAAGGCAGTTGCGACATTTCCTTTAACGGCATTGCTTACAGCGGTGGCAACCTGATTGGTATTCATGCCAACCCTGGAAATACGCTCCCGGTCCATGATAAGCCGTAATTCCGGGCGTCCCTGGTCGGATGTACTGAATACGCTATTGATGCCATCCACCTGCAAGAGCTTCTCTTTGACGCCGTTGGCCAGCTCTTCTTTTGTGACCGGATCATATCCAAAAATTTGAACGATTAGCCCGTTTTCGCCATCGGGGCTAAGTGGGTCAATAATGATCTCCTGGATTTCGACACCGGGTACAATTTGCAGCTTCTCCAATAACGATGAGGTGATTTCAAACTGTGAACGATCACGCTCGTTTTGCGGCACCAGTTCCACCCGAACCGTACCGGTAAAGCCACCGGGATCATCGGCTCCTTCAATTCCTTCTTTATCTCCGTAGTCGGATACAACCAACCGGGCTTCGGGTACTTCCTGTTGAATGATACTTTCAACCTGGGTTATAGAGCGTTCGAGTTCAAAAAGGTTTACGCCGGGTTCCCGCTGTACTTCAAGGGTGAAGGCATTTTCATCAACGCGGGGAAAAAATTCACCCCCGATTACATAAAAAAGGGGGAGACTGACCAGGAATAATACAACAGCTCCGCTTACAACTAATCCGCTTCGGTCAAGGACTTTATCCAGCTGCCGGTGATAGGTTGACTCCACTCGGTTCAGTATATCGCTGAAGAACCTGGCAATTTTGTTTTTGGCTTCAAATGATTGCGCTTTTTCTTTAAAGAACTGAGAAGTCATTAACGGGATTAATGTCAGCGCTACTAACGATGAGATAGCCAGGGAGAATGAAATGGTTAAGGCAAGGTCACGGAATAAGAAGCCGGCAATTCCCGGTACAAACAGGATGGGAAGGAATACCACTAAGGTGGTTAAGGTTGAAATAACAACGGGTACGGCTACTTCTTTAGCTCCCTTTACCGAGGCTTCATTACGGTCGGCTCCCTGCTCCCTGAAACGGAATATATTCTCCAAAACAACCACGGCATCATCTACGACCATCCCAACGGCCAGGGTCAGCCCCGATAAGGAAATGATATTCAGGCTCAGGTCGGCAATATCCATCACCGTAAAGGTGGTGATGATTGAAACAGGAATAGAGATGGCTATAATCAATGCCGAGCGTCCGCTTCGCAGAAAAGCCAGAAGAATTAATACAACCAAAACTACAGCCTGAATTCCGGTTAGCAGTAAGTTACTGATAGACTGCTCAATGAAATCAGCTTTGTTGGTGAGTACCGAAATTTCGATGTCGTTTGGAAGGCTTTCTTTGATATCATCGAGCCCGCCTACAACAGCATTAGCCGATGAAACTACATTGGCATCACTCTGACGATACACATTCAGAATCACTCCGTTTTCTCCATTGATGTGCACGTTGCCTATAGGTTGTGCGATTCCATCTTCTACATTAGCTACATCTTTCAGTAGCAGTGGCTGCCCGTCACGAACAGTGATAATGGTATTTCGAATCTGATCTACATTTTTGAACTCTCCAATGGTTCGCAAAGAGTAAATGGTGTTCCCTTCGGTAAGCTGACCGGCAGGAACCTGTATATTTTCTTGCTGAAGCTTGGAGGCAATGTCGGATATACTGAGGTTGTACAGCCGCATTTTCTCATTATCGATCTGCACATTAATTTGACGCTCTAAGCCCCCGGAAGTCTCGACCGAGGCAATACCATTAATACGTTCAAGGCGCTGCTCAAGCACCTGTTTCGAGAACGTACGCAGATCACGCTGGCTGCGTGCATTGGAAGTTAACGTGAGAACCACAATCGGTTCTTGGTTGGGATCGTAGGAGAACACGAGCGGGGTCTCGGCATCATCAGGTATTGAACGTTCCACAAACCCGAGTTCTTTCCGGACATCATTTTCGGCCTGATAGAGATCGGTTCCCCATTCAAAGTTGAGTTTCACAACAGATGCACCCTGGCTGGAGAGAGACCGGACTTTACGAATACCGCTGATACTGCCAACCGATTCTTCGATAGGTCGTGTTACCAAGGTTTCGATGTCTTCCGGAGCTACGCCTTCATAACCGGTATATACGGTGATGGTAGGGAAGGAAACATCGGGGTACAGATTTAATCTCAGGTTTTGCAATCCATAAAATCCGAATCCCAGCAAGATGAGGGTGGACATTAAAAACGTAATCGGACGATCAACCGCCAATTTGGAAAGAGATCCCATGCTTATTGTCCGTTTGAAGTTGAATCAGCTTGTTGTTGCCTTAGCTCACGCAGGTAAGCCATGCGTTCCTCGCGCGACATATTCTGCATTTTCTCGCGGGCAGCAGCGCGTTCTTCATCCGTCATATTCATATTTGCCAAAGGGGCTTGTCGTCCACTCTCGTTTGCATTCCCTCCAATTTGACGTTCCTGGGGGGCTTGAAACTGATCGCCGGTAGCTACATTAATTCGGGCGCCATCATCCAGGCCGCTTTGTCCGGTTACGATAATTCTGTCGTTAGGCAGCAATCCACTCAGCACTTCAATTCGATCGCCTTGTTCGATACCTAATTCAAGTTCTCGTCGCTCGGCTACTGAATCTCCACGCGATACAAATACCGAATAAGAACGCTCCAGCTCAATGGTATTAGATTCCGGGTTAATGACTGTTTCAACCTGTTCAACCAGGGCACTTCGCGGAACAATAAGCGCACGGTCTTTGGTGGTGATGTTGATGACATTCTCAGCCAATACACCGGGGTAAACGGCATTTCCTACAGTGGTTAGCGTGATGACCACTTCTCCAAGTCCGGTGGTAGCATCCAGTTGCGGACTTTTTCGCGAAACTACGCCTTCAGCGCTTATGCCACGTTCATTGGAGACCCGAAGATTTACCTCCTGGCCAACTTTTACTGCGCGCCAATCCTGAACGGGCAAGTATATCCGGGATTCATATCCATTGGTGCTGGCAATCTGAAATAACTCCGTTCCGGTAGTTGCTAAATCTCCAACCTCTAAAGCGCGGTTTGTAATTACCCCATCAACCGGAGAGCGGACAATGGTATTATTAAAATCTTCCTGGGCTTGCGTGAGGGATGAACGAGCCGATTCAAACTGGGCTCTGGAGCTCTGGTAAGCAGCCTGGGCAATATCTAATTCCGATTCACTGGTTAAATCCCGTTCCATCAGGCTTTGCTGTCGTTGGTATTCGGAACTGTCGCGGCGAAGGGCTATTCGGCTTTGTTCTAACTGAGATTCGGCCTGGCTCAACTGGTCCCTAAAAGTAGCATCATATATTTTGGCGAGTGCTTCTCCCTGGCGAACGGTATCCCCGAGATCCACATAAATTTCAGTAATACGGTTGCTGACCTGAGGCAAAACCGATATTACATTTTGGGCTTTTACGTTCCCGAAAGAGCGAACCTGATCGGCTATTTGACCAACTTCAACTATATTGGTTTCCACACTGGTAGCTTGTCGTGCCCCGTTTCCACCAAACCTCGAAAAATTGGATTGTCCGCTTTCATTGGAATTGTCATTGCCACAGCTAATTAAAAGGATGCTAAGAGCAGCAATTTGTAAATAGGATATTTTCACGTTCTCCGGATTGAAATTTTTGTCTTTTCTTTTAGAATCTTAGAGTCAACAAAACAAGTTCATTATAAAGTTCGGGTTTACAATGTCTTGTTTTGTAAAAAAAGGAAATTAATAGTTACAGGATGTAACAAGATTGAGAGGAAATGAATTCTTATCTTAGATGATAAATAACAATCAAACTTTCGCTCATTTATGAAATTTTTTATAGACACTGCTGATCTCGATGAAATTAAGGAGGCCAATGACCTCGGAGTGCTTGACGGGGTGACCACCAACCCAAGCCTTTGCGCAAAAATTGGTGTTCGGGATTTTGAAGGGCACATCGCTAAAATTTGTGAAATGGTAGCCGGCGATGTCTCAGCTGAAGTTGTTTCAACCGAGTACAATGAAATCGTGGAAGAAGGGCGGAATATTGCCAAGATTGCCGATAACGTTGTGGTTAAAGTTCCTTTGATTAAAGACGGGATTAAAGCCATCAAAACCTTTTCTGAAGAAGGCATCAAAACGAACTGTACGTTATGCTTTTCTCCTACCCAGGCACTGATAGCTGCGAAAGCCGGTGCCACGTATATCTCTCCATTTTTGGGCCGCCTGGATGATATCTCTACCGATGGAATGCAGTTGATTCGTGACATCGTGACCATTTATAATAATTACGGATACGAAACAGAAGTGCTGGCTGCGAGTATTCGCCACCCCATGCACCTGCTTGAGTGCGCCAAAGAAGGTGCCGATGTTGCCACCATGCCTCTTAGCGTAATTAAGAGTCTGCTTAAGCATCCTTTGACTGACATTGGCCTGGATCGTTTCCTGGCTGATTGGGATAAGCTTCAAAAAAGCTTGGAAGAATAATTCAGTATAGATTCGATAGCTGAAGAAGCTTAGTTAGATTTTATAGAGAAAAAGCGGAGGGGGTTTCCTCCGCTTTTTTTATGCCCTTCAATTCCGATGCTGTAAAATACTGTTGGAAAACAAAGATAGTCCAAGCGGACGCTTGAACTATTTTAAGAGTGCATATCAGGCTTTAGAGATTCTTAACCGGTAATCGCATGGTTTAACCACTTGGTTGAATAATATAGTTAAACCTTTTGATCATATGATTTAATTTACAGTTCCGGTGCTTTTCTAACCTTAGTGGCCTGTTCAAATCCATAGGCAATTTCCAGAAGTAATGGTTCACTCCAGGCTCGGCCGAAGAAAGAAATTCCAACCGGAAGGCCGTCAATATATCCCATGGGTACGGTAATGTTTGGATACCCGGCGCGAGCAGCCGGTGAACTGGATGAAACTGCAAAATTATCCCCATTGGTAAGGTCGGTTTTCCAGGCAGGTCCGCCGGTAGGTCCGATGATTGCATCCAGGTTATTCTCATCCATCACTTTGTCGATGCCTTCTTCTCGGGTGAATTTCATCATCCGGGACAAAGCACTGGTGTACTCCTCGGAATTGAGATCTCCTTTTTCACTGGCAGTAATCAGCAAGTCATGATCGAAGTAATGCATTTCAGCGGAATCGGCAAGGGTGGAATCGACCAGCTCAGCCATCGTTCTAACCGGAGCGTCATCACCCAGCGAAGCAAAGTATTTATTCAGTCCGTCTTTAAATTCATAAAGCAATACCTGGAATGAATCACCGCCAACATTTTCTGCAGAAATACGATCAATCTCGATTACAGTGGCTCCACGGCTTTCCAATAACCGGACGGTTTCATGCATCAGGGTATCCACGCGATGATGCCCGCCCAGCGAGCCGGTCCACAAGCCAATGCGTTTACCTTCCAAGCCATCAATATTCAAAAATTGGGTATAATCGGTGTGATAGTTTCCTTCACTGGAGGTGGTTTTAGAGTCTGCTTCATCCACGCCAACCATAGTTCCGAGAGCGATGGCAGCATCCTCAACGGTTCGGGCCATAGGGCCGGGTGTATCCTGGGTGTGAGAAATGGGGATGATTCCTGAACGGCTCAATAATCCAACCGTTGGTTTGATACCCACCAACCCGTTTGCGGAAGAAGGACAAGTGATAGAGCCGTTCGTCTCTGTACCGATAGCAAAGACGGCCAGGTTAGCCGAAGCTGCGGCTCCTGAACCGGCGCTTGACCCACAAGGATTTCGCGTTAAATCATAAGGATTATGAGTTTGACCGCCCAAAGCACTCCATCCACTGGATGAAAAGCTGCTGTGAAAATTTGCCCATTCACTCAGGTTGGCTTTGCCAATAATGATGGCTCCGGCATCCCGTAGTTTTTGAGTGATGAAGGCATCCTGATCCGGAACAGATCCTTCCATGATATTTGCCCCGGCTGTGGTTGGCATATTGTAGGTGTCAATGTTGTCTTTCAATACAACGGGAATTCCGTGCAAAGGGCCTCTTTTGGTGCCCGCTTGCAGTTCTTGATCCAGCTGCCGGGCTACATCCATAGCTTTTGGGTTGATGTATATCATCGAATTGAGCTGAGGCCCGAATTGATCGATTGCTTCAATGCGCTTCAGGTAGGCGTTGGTTACATCCTGAATAGTGAAGTCACCGTTGTCATAACCGGCTTGTAATTCAGAAATGGTTATTTCTTCCAGGTCAAGCTGATGATAGCCGGACTGTGGCTCGCAGGCCACTATTAATAATGAGATCGTTACAAGAGAAAGCAGAAGTTGTTTCATAGGTACAGTAAGTTAATCCAATTTTGTGGATGGAATATACAAGGGAAGGGGAGTATTTCCAGTATAGGATTCCTACTGAAAGGACAGCAATAACAAAATCGCGAAGATGATGTTGGGAATGGTACCGTATTTGGCGTCTTCCCATGCGCCGATAATTAGGACCTGGGAAATGAGAATAGCGGTGAATCCAAATCCGATATAGTATGAGTTTCCGGCTAAATACAGGTTCACAGCCGAAATGACGAGAATAAAGCTAATCATCCAAAATATACCTGCCTGCCTGGAAATAGGGCGCTTAAAGTCTTTGATATCGGCAAGCTGAAATGCTTTTAAAAAACCAAGAAGATGGATAAGGCCGTGGATGGTCATGAAAATAGCGAAGGCAGTTTTCATCTTGACTCCTTTTCTGGTTTGAAAGTGCATTACGTTACCGACCTTACATTAAGATTTGATGAAAAAAGCAGAAGAGTCCAGCCTATAGAATAAAAGGTGCCAGACCTCGCAACGCTTTCAGGACTTCGGGCGCTGAAATAGTTGCTACGGATGAATTGGGTTTTCTGTGTGCTAAGCCTTTCCGATCAAATCCTGAGCAATGATGGATGAAGAAAGCACGCCCGGTAAGCCGGCTCCGGGATGGGTTCCCGCTCCAACAAAGTAGAGATTATCCACGTCTTCCGATTTATTATGCGGACGAAACCAGGCCGACTGTGTCAGAATGGGCTCTACGGAAAAAGCAGATCCTTTATAGCTGTTCAGCACATCCTGGAAGTGCAACGGATCGATATAATGTTCGGCGATAATGTTCTCCTGAAGGTCCGGTAAGTAGTTTTCTTCGAGGAAGTCCATAATGGCATCCCGGTATTTGGGAGCCATTTCGTTCCAGTCGGTGCCGCTGTCTAGATGGGGAACCGGCGAAAGTACATAAAATCCTTCACAACCTTCCGGAGCCATCGAAGGATCAGTAATGGTTGGCATATGCAGGTAAAGGGAGAAATCCTCGGCCAAATGTTTTTTATGGAAGATGTCCTTAAGTAAACCCTTATAGCGTTCTCCCAAAATAATGTTGTGGTGAGCCAGGCCGGAATCCAGGTATCGTTTTTTTGTTCCAAAGTATATCACAAAAAGAGACATGCTGTATTTTGTTCGCTCAATCTTGCGGTCGGTATATTTCTTACGGTGCTTGGGATTAATCAGGTTCTTATAGGTAAAGGCCACATCAGCATTAGAAACGATTTCATCAGCCTGTAACTCTTCTCCGTTCTTAAGTCTTACCCCTTTGGCCTTTCCATTAGCGATCAGGATCTCATCCACTTCAGCTTCGGTATGGATGGTGCCGCCTTGCTCAAGAATCAGTTTTTCGAGGGCATTGACGATAGCGCCGGTTCCGCCCATAGCATAATGAACGCCCCACTCACGCTCCAGGTAGTGGATCATGGCATAGATAGAAGTTGTATCAAAAGGGTTGCCACCTACCAGCAGCGGGTGAAATGAAAAGCACCGGCGCAGAAATTCATCATCGATAAATTGCTGAACGTACTTGTAAACCGTTTTATAAGACTGAAGCTTGATCAGGTCGGGGGCCACCTTCAGCATATCGGTAAACTTCAGGAAAGGCTTGTCGGCGAGCTCCACGAAGCCTTTGTCGAAAATAGCCTTCGTAGTTTTAATGAATTTCTCATAGCCTTCTACATCATCAGGATTTCGTTTTCTGATTTCTTCCAGCGTAAACTCATGGTCATTGTTGTAGTCAAAGTGCTTTCCCTCCGCATCAAAAATTCGGTAAAACGGATCGCAGGGTACGAACTCCACATAATCTTCCCGCTTTTTGCCGGCGGCTTCAAAAATATCATCAAACATAAATGGAGCCGTGATTACGGTGGGGCCGCCATCAAATTTAAAGCCGTTCTTTTCGTACACGTACGCACGGCCACCCAATTTATCTCTTTTTTCGAGGATGGTAACATCATGGCCGGCAGACAGTAATCTGGAAGCTGCGCCTAAGCCGCCGAATCCGCTTCCTATTACAATGATCTTCTTTTTCATTGACAAAATTATTTTAGGTTCTGTGCGGAAAACGGAAAACCAGGAATAATCAATCCCGGAAATTCAATTATTTTCAATCTGCTTTACAAAACCGGCGTAGCCCATCCGGTTGAGGCGTTCCATCTCTTTTTTGGCTTCTTCGGGATCGGTGTAGGTTCCAAAGTACACGCGGTAATAAGTTTCCCGGTTTACTTTGATGTCTTCAATGCGACTGCCTTTAATTTCAGAAGATGTTTTCTCGGCTTGGGACCTTTCCTTATAAGAACCCAGCTGTACGGTATATGTGGGAACTTTTAAATCCGTAATTCGCGAATTCTCAAGATCTCCTTTTATAAGGTAGAGACGTACTCTGGCAGTTCCGGGTCCAATCATATCAATTTGCTCTGCAGCGCCTTTCGATAAATCAATAATCCTGTTTTTTGCATAAGGCCCCCGGTCGTTTATACGAACCTGTACCGTTTTACCATTGTCCAGATTTTCGACCAATAAAATGGTTCCAAAAGGAAGGGTGCGATGAGCAGCTGTTACTCCATCCATATCATAAACCTCGCCGTTGGCGGTAAGCTTGCCATGAAAATTAGGGCCATACCAGCTGGAAACACCGGTTTCAATCGGGCGGGCGTTATCTGAGGAAATAGGGGCCGTGAAATCAGCTCCTCTTTTGGTAACACCGCAAGCCGAAATCAGAACTCCCGTGAGTACAAATAGAGCAAGGACTTTTAACGAGTGCATGTAGATGATTTAAATTGGACTCCCAAAATATATCCCGCTTTGGGGTGAAATGCTATCAGGCTGATTTAAGATAAACCGAAAATACAGAGCCGTTTCCCGCTTCGCTTTCCAATTCGATGCGTCCCCCCATTCGGTGAACCAGTTTTTGAACAATATAGAGACCAAGCCCCGTAGTTTTTTCTCCACCGGTGGGCGTGGCAGATAACTTTGAGAATTTGTTATACATGCTCTTTTTATCCTCTTCCGTAAATCCCGGTCCTTCATCGGCAATACTTATTTTTACCTTTTCCTCAGCAGACAGGTGTTCCACTTTAATAGTGACTGAAGAGTCGGGGCGGGAAAATTTATAGGCATTATTAACCAGGTTTTCTAACACGCGGGTCAGAGCTTCCTGATCGGCTACGACCAGAGGGAGGTTGTCCTCAATTTGTAGGATGGTTTTTATGGATTTTTTATCTCCCAAAATCTTAAGTGCATTGAAGACATCGGTCACCGTTTTTTCAGGAGAAATCGGTTCGGGCTTTATCTTCACTTCCCCAAGTTCAATTTTATTGGCATCCATCATGTTGCTAACCAGGTTATTGATGCGCATGGTTAAATCATGAATGTTTCCGGCATATTCTTCTATTTCTTTGGGGGGAAGCTGATCGGCATCCATAGCCAAGAGCTCCGAGATGGCTGTAATGGAATTCAGGGGGCTGCGTAAATCGTGTGATACTACACCGATAAAACGATGGATGTCGTCGTTGAGATAAGAAAGGTTGCGTGCCCCCTCGCTAAGGGATTTGTTAATTTCCTGTTGTCTTTTACGCTGCTTTCTGTAAGAAAAAAGCATAGAGCTAAGGATAAGAAGACCAATCAGGGAAGCGGCAAATAAGATGAAAAGAGTGTCACGGTTAAGCCATTCTAAGCTTCCCGCTATAAGGAAAACCCCGAGTGTAATAGATTCAAGCAGATAGTCTAATCCCATCCCACCTAATGAAATAGCACACAAACTATCCCAAAATCCAAGTGAGACGATTAACATACCTGCTTGGTATGTGCCGCCAGTCATATGTTACCCTTCTAAAGCTGTATATCCTAAAGTATGTAAGAATATAGTCGAATGGTTTGATAAAGTCATTTTTCAATGGGCTTTCTTTTAACTCATTCTAAATCAAACTCTATTGCTTAAGAAAGGCCAAAAAAACTACCTGATCGGGTAGTTCATTATCAGGTAAAAAAGAGTACAATAATCGCGAATACGTTGTTAGATGCCCTAAAAGGGGAAACAGCAACTCAAATTAAATATCAGAACTATGCGGTTATACAAAACTCTGCTTGTAGTAATCGGGCTGTTGATCAGCACGGCTACACAAGCTCAAAGTGTGATTTCATTTATGGGTGGTACGCTTGAAAGTTCTTCTATGACGTTAACCTTTACGGCAGGGGAGGCGTTAGCGGGTAATTTCAGCAGTGCATCTGTAAGTATAAGCGGAGGGTTCAGCAATGGCAGCGACTTGGTTTTCACCTCCAACGAGATGCCGGTTACCGACCTGCCGGATTCATTTCGGTTAATGCAGAACTATCCCAATCCATTCAACCCATCCACAAACATTTCATTCGACTTGCCGAAATCGGCAGATATCAGGGTTGAAGTTTTTAATTCTATCGGGGCAAAAGTGGCGGTGCTTGCTGAAGGCAGAAAACCGGCGGGCAGTTACACCCTGCGCTTCAATGCCTCAAGTTTTGCCAGTGGCATGTATTTCTATCGCTTTATGGCAGATGGAAACGTGATTGCTACCCAAAAAATGCTTTTGATCAAATAATCTAAAAGGACTACAAAATGAATAAACTATTCTACAAACTAATTTTCGCGATACTTGCTGTACTGTTTACAGCAGAAGTAATGGCTCAGGTGCCACAAGGCTTTAATTTTCAGGCAGTAGCCCGCAATGCTGACGGAGACCTGATCGCAAACTCAGAACTCGGAGTTCGGGTAAGTGTTTTGCAAGGCAGTGAAACCGGTACCGCTGTTTATACCGAAACTCAGACACCCACTACTAGTGCGGTCGGTTCCTTCCAGATTGTGATTGGGGAAGGGGCATCGGATGGTGATTTCAGCTCCATAGACTGGTCGGCAGATAACTTTTACGTAAAGCTGGAAATAGACCCGGCCGGAGGAACTGAATACGAGGAGTTGGGAACCACCCGTTTGCTTTCGGTTCCTTATGCGTTACTGGCAGAGAATGTTGTGAACGGTGGGGAATCAATGGAGTCGGAATTTACTCTGGACCTCAGCGCCGGCGATACCTCCTATGTGATTAATCAATTCGGGGATAATGGCGACAAGTTTACACCGGCGTTTGTGGTAAACTCGGAGCTGAGCGGTATCAATCAGGCTATTGATGCAAATACAATTTCTCAATCAGGAAGCACAGAAACACAATATGGGCTATCGGGAAGTGCAATTGGGGAAGGAACCGGAACTCATATTGGTGTTTTAGGTTCAGCATTGCACGATGAAGGAGAAGGTTCCGGTGGCAGACGTTATGGTCTGTATGGTCAGGCCCGGTCAAACGGTCGCGAGAATATTGGCGGTTTTGGACTTGGTTTAGGTAACGGGGATGGTGAAATCGTAGCATTAGGAGATGAATTTGCCGGAGGTGAGTTCAATGTTGGAGGATTCAATATTGGCCTTGTAGGGTTTGCCCGTCAAAACCTGAATGGAAACATTGGTATTCGCGGATACACGTATGGTTCAGAAGGTGCCAGAGAAAACAGAGCGGTTTCAGCAGAGGCAGTAACTACGGCAACGGGAAGAAATATAGGTGTACAGGCTATTGTTCACAGTTCACAGTCAGACAATATGGGATTTCAGGCACTGATGTTTGACGATGGTTCCGGAAATGCTTCTGCCAATAACATTGGAGTTGAACTGGATGTCAGCAATGGTGCCACAGACAATAATTACGGTATCAGGGGATATATAAATGGTTCGGCTACCAATAATACCGGAATGTTTCTTGAAGTATCGGGAGGCAGTAATTCAAATGTTGGGTTGAACGTAACAGCTCCAACAGCTGCAGAGTTGAACGGAGATGTGAATATAAGTGGGAATTTGACCGTCTCAGGTTCTATTACTGAAACCTCAGACCGCAACCTTAAAGAAAACATTAAGCCGCTTCAAAACGGATTGAGTACGATTATGCAGCTGAATCCAACCACGTACAATTTCCGTGGAAATGGCGAGTATAAAGGAATGAAGCTTTCCACCGGTTTACACTATGGACTCATTGCCCAGGAAGTGGAAGAAGTACTTCCTTCGCTGGTTAAGAATAACCTGCACACTTACAGCGAAATGCAAAGTGGAGGGCACGGCCCGGATGCCACTTCGGAAACCGAAATCAAAAAGACCATGGAATTTAAAACCATGAACTACACCGAGTTGATTCCGGTATTGATTAAAGGCATGCAGGAGCAGCAGGCTGAAATCGAGCGGCTTAAAAAAGAAATCGAAGAGCTTCGGAAGGACAAATAAAGTTCCTTCTTCTTCAAATAAAAACCCTTCATGCAGAAATGTGTGAAGGGTTTTTTAATTGAGCCGGTGACTGGATTTGAACCAGCGACCTATTCTTTACGAGAGAATTGCTCTACCCCTGAGCTACACCGGCCTTTAAACTCAATTTTTGCTTAATCGGGACTCTGCCAGCTGAGCAATTTCGGCATGGCGAGAGGTTGAATATTACGATTCTTTTCAAATCTTCTGCAACAGTATTGTTTTCCTCTTACCTTGAAAAGAAAAAATAGATGTCGGTTACCCTTATTCTGATCGCAGCCAATGTGGTCGTTTCATTAGTTGCCCTTTACGCACTTCCCCAGGTTTTTGAAAAAGGAATGATGATGCCGTATCGGGTTATCCGGGAAAATACCTGGTACGAGTTAATCAGCTCTGGTTTTATTCATGCCGGGCTGGGACACCTGTTCCTGAATATGTTCGTCCTGTTCTTCTTCGGACTGGTTTTGGAGCGATCTATAGGTAGAGAGCATTTTATTGCTTTGTACCTATCTGCACTGGTTATTTCCAGTTTGCCCTCGTTGTTTCAGCATAAAGATAATCCCGAATTTGCCACGGTTGGGGCGTCCGGGGCCGTAGAAAGTGTGTTATTTGGGTTCATCCTGCTTTTTCCGCTCGACCCGATATACATCATGTTTATTCCATTCGGGATTCCGGCCATTATTTTTGGAGCTCTATTCCTGGTTTACAGTGTTTTTGCAAGTAAACGGGAAGGAAGGGTAAATCATGAAGCCCATATAGCCGGTGCAGTCTGGGGATTTCTATACCTGATAATCTTTGTCCCGAATACCGTTGATCACTTCCTCAGTGTGTTTGGCCTGCTCTGATTTCTATCCCCTTTTTGAGCGGAACTCTTTCATGAAATCAGTCAGTGCTTTTACCGACTCCATAGCACAGGCATTGTAAATACTGGCACGAATGCCACCCACACTTCGATGTCCTTTTAAAGCCACCAAGCCAAGTTCTTCCGCTTCAGAAATAAACCGCTGCTCCAGTTCTTCGGTTGGCAGCCGAAAGGTTACATTCATTTTAGAACGGGAATCAACATCAGCTGTTCCGGTGTAAAAATCGTCCTGATCAATAGTGTTGTACAGCAGTTCTGCTTTTTGATTATTGAGTTTTTGGAAGTAGGGAATGCCTCCTTTGTCTTCCACCCACTGCAAAACCAGGTTTACCATATAAACGGCAAAGCTCGGCGGCGTATTGAAAATGCGTTTGCTGTGAGAATGATAATTCAGGAAAGTAGGAATGTTTTGCTTGGTGTTGGTCTGCAGGAAGTCTTTCCTGACGATAACCACCGTTACCCCCGAAGGCCCCAGATTTTTTTGAGCCCCTGCATAAATAAGTCCATAGCGAGCTACGTCAATAGGGCGGGAAATAAAGTCGGATGAAGCATCACATACCAACGGAGCTCCATTCGAATCCGGCTCGGTCCTGAACTGAGTTCCGTAAATGGTATTGTTGGATGTATAGTGAACATACCTTGGACTCTCTGAAAGCCTCAATTCCTCATTGGCAGGAACACGGGTAAAATCCTCGTCTTCACTGCTGAACGGAATGTGTACATTGCCAAAGAGCCGGGCTTCTTTAATGGCTTTCTGCGACCAAACGCCGGTGTTGATATAATCGGCTGTCTGCCCTTCTTCCAAAAAGTTGAAGGGTACTTGCATAAACTGGGCGGTAGCTCCTCCCTGCAAAAACATAATATGAAAATCATCCCCGAGCCCTAATATCCGGGTTAGCCGTTCTTTGGCTTCGGCATCCACTTTGGTGTACTCTTTTCCCCGATGACTTTTCTCCATGATTGAAGTCCCGGTTCCGTGGTAATCAAGAAGCTCATCCTGTACAATCTCCAAAACCTCCAAAGGGAGGGCTGCGGGACCTGCACTAAAATTGTGAACGCGTTTCATATCGGCTTTGCGTATTAAGTGAATTTGTTAGATCTAAAAAGTATGAACCAATAAACCTGAACGCAGTTTAGGCTCAAACCAGGTTGACTTTGGTGGCATGAGCTGTCCCGCATCAGAAACATCCAGCAGTTCTTCAATGCTGGTTGGGTACAGGCTGATGCCAAGCGAAGCTTCTCCGTTATCAACTAAATTTTCCAGCTCATCGGTGCCTCTGATGCCGCCAACGAAATCTATGTTGGGATCGGTTCGCTGATCTTTAACATTAAGAATAGGTGTAAGAACCTGGTTCTGCAGTAATGAGATGTCAAGGTTGGAAGCAGGGTCGGTGTTCTCCGAAGGCTTAAGGGTAATGCCATACCAGTTGTCATTTACATAGAAAGAAACCATTCCTTTTTTAGCAGGAACCGGTTTAGCTTTTTTCTGAACCGTGAATTTCTCCTCCAGCTGTTTCAGGAAGTTATCAGGAATGGAAAACACAATGCGGTTATAGGCCAGTATTTCCATTTGATCCATAGGAAAAAGCACAGCGGGGAAGAAATTGTATTCTTCACTTCCGTCATGAGCAGGATTTTGCGAAGCCTGCTCTTTGGCTGCTCTCGCAGCACTTGCGCAGCGGTGATGTCCGTCTGCCACATATAACCTGGCAATCTTCTGAAACTCTGAAACCAAGGTATCTGAAGCCTCAACTTTCCAAATGGTATGTTGAATGCCGTCTTCAGTTGTCAGGTCATAAACAGGATCATTCCGATCCATATGATTATCCATAAAATGGGTGACAGAGCCGGTATCACGGAATGTGAGCATGACGGGCTCAGCATGGGCTTGTTGTGTAAGAATGTGTTTGGTGCGGTCGTCTTCTTTGTCAGGCCGGGTAAGTTCATGCTTCAGGATTACGTCATTGTTGTAATCGTCAACGCTCACACACCCAAATATTCCGGTTTGAGAACGGCCGTTCATAATCAGCCGGTAAATATAGAGGGCGTGCTTATCTTCCTGAATAAAAGCATCAGATTGTAGCAGGGAATGAAGGTTTTCCCGGCCTTTCTCATATACCTTGGCATCATAAACCGAGGTTTTGGCCGGAAGGTCAATTTCAGGCCGAATGACATTTAAGAAACTATTCGGTTTTCCTTTGGCAAGCTGTTTTGCTTCGCTGGTATTGATTACATCATAAGGAACACAGGCTACTTCTTCTGCGAACTCCGGGTGTGGTCTACATGCCTTAAAAGGCTTAATAACGGCCATAAAAAAGTTTTTGATTTTGGTTATCCTTAGGAGCGCTTAATGTACAGAAAATTGAACTTTATTTAACCGGAAAGCCCTTTAATTTAGGGAAGCAATCAACGAATAATAAAAGAAAAGGAATATGAGCGAGAACGGTAATAAACTGAATGAAGAACAGCAGGAACAACTACTGTTTATGATGCTGGTTCAGCAACATCAGCAAATTGCAATGATGGGGCTTGGTAAGATTCAACACCCTGAGACAGGCCAAACAGAGAAAGATTTATCATCCGCCAAGTATGCTATTGATACCCTGGGCATGCTGAAGAAATTCACGGAAGGGAATCTTTCTAAGGAATCTGCAAATTACCTGGATCAGGCCCTCACTAATCTGCGCCTGAATTATGCAGAAGAAAAGAAAAAAGAGAACAACGCCCCATCCGGAGAAGCTCCCGAAAAAGAAGATGAGTAACCCGGAAGCAAAGCCGGTAAAAGCAGCCGGCGGTATTGTTTTCAGGCATTCCGATGGTTCAACAGTACCCGAAGTATTGATGATTTACAGAAACGGGTACTGGGATCTCCCAAAAGGAAAACTGGAAAAAGGGGAATCGCTGGAAATGTGTGCGGTCCGTGAAGTATCCGAAGAAGTGGGCATTAGTTTGCCTGCTTTGGTGAGCGAAGTCGGCACTACCTATCATGAGTACCCTGAAAAAGGAAAGGTGATGGGTAAAACCACCTGGTGGTATTCCATGATTTTAACCCGGCAAGAGGAATTTACCCCTCAGAAAAAAGAGGGAATTGAAAAAGTAGAATGGGTGCCATTCCGGAAAGCGATCGATAGAGCCGGTTTCGATAACCTCAGGGAAATCCTGGAAAAATTCAGTCAATAAAAAAGGTGCAACCCATTGGCTACACCTTAGTTTCTATGATTAAAATATTAGAGGATTAATTTGACAGACGGAAATTGATAGAAAGGGCATATTGTACCCGTACCGGGCGTCCCCGTTGCATGCCGGGAGTAAATTCAGCTTTCCTGATAGCTTTCAGAGCCTCTTCATCACAACCACCGCCAATTCCGCGTACAACCTGTGCATTTTCAACATTACCCTGTTCATTCACAATAAACTGAACAGTAACGCGCCCTTCAATTCCGGCTTTTCTGGCCATATCAGGATACTTAACACTTCCCTGAAGTTTAGCCATGCCGCCTTTCAGTTCCGGCATTTGTTCCACTACCACAAAGAAATCTTCTTCTTCCTCTTCTTCAGGCGGGGGTGGTGGAAGATCCATGGGCGCATCCATATCCAGCTCGGCGTCCATATCAATCATCTCATCCTCGATAATTTCATCGTTGGGGACTTCAACAGGAACCGGTGGCCGGGGTGGTGGAGGCGGAGTTTCCACTTGCTTGGTTTGAATGACTTCCTCCATCTCTACGACTTCCTGCTCATCCAGTGCAATTTCTTTAGGTGGCTCAGCTTCAATGTTAACTTTTACCACGGCAATCATGAAAAGCAGGGCAAATATGGTTCCCACTTCCAGGATGATGGTGTAAGATTTCCTAAGATTAACCTTTGGTGACTTTCTCTCGTTTCTCATGGTTCCTCCCTGTAATTAAATAATTCGGCACTTAGGGGTCCGGTAAACTCATTAGTATCAACAAAACAACGACTTATATCGTTTTCTTAACTAACTAATAAAGATTTTATTGGATTGCAAATCAGGATCGTGACAATGCCGGGGTCGTAATAAGGAGGAGGCAAAAAAAGTAAAATGCATAAAAAAAGGTGTGACCGAAAAGCCACACCTTAAAATAACTCAACAAATGTATTTGAATTAGTTTTCCAATCGGAAGTTGATAGACAAGGCATACTGTACACGTACAGGTCGTCCTCGCTGCATACCCGGAGTAAAGCTCGCTTTTTGAACGGCTTTCAGGGCTTCTTCATCACAACCACCGCCAATTCCACGAACAACCTGGGCGTTTTCAACTTTACCCTGCTCGTTTACAATAAACTGAACGGTAACGCGGCCTTCAATACCTGCGCGACGTGCCATTTCGGGATATTTCACACTACCCTGAAGTTTAGCCATACCGCCTTTCAGTTCCGGCATCTGCTCTACAACCACGAAGAAATCCTCTTCTTCCTCTTCTTCAGGAGGAGGTGGAGGTAAATCCATTGGGGCGTCCATATCAAGTTCGGCATCAAGGTCAATCATTTCGTCCTCAATAATTTCATCATTGGGAACTTCGACCGGGACCGGTGGACGAGGTGGTGGTGGAGGGGTTTCAATTTGTTTGGTCTGGATTACTTCCTCCATCTCAACAACTTCCTGCTCATCAAGAGCAATTGCTTTCGGGGGCTCAGTTTCGATCGTAACCTTAACGGCTGTGATCATAAAAAGCAGAGCAATAATCAAACCTGCCTCCAGATAGACAGTGTAAGACCTTTTCAGATCTGCTTTAGGTGATTTTCTTTCATTTCTCATAATTCAAATACAATGTTTATCTGTTGTAACGATAAGTTGAAAAGAACGTGATTTTATACATACTCTGCAAGTGGCAGAACAGTAATTTAACTCTTTAAACAATTTTTTAGTGTGCAGGTTTTTGTCAAACATCCAGCAGTATAAACTGAACGGTCTCTTTAATTCGGAATGAGGCTATTCTTCCTGCTTTCTTTCCGGGTTTGTACCGTTGAATTTTAATGGCCTTTAATACAGCTTTATCACAACCGCCGCCAATTCCCCGAACGATAACCGGGTTGTGAACGCGGCCATGTTCATCAACATCAAATTCCACTTCCACAATGCCCTGAATTCTCATGCGACGAGCCATCACCGGATATTCAATGCTTTGTCTGAACGCATCCTCACCACCAATCATCACCGGGAGTTGCTCAATATCTTTAAGAAGATCATGATTTACATCTACAAAAATTTGTCCCGGCAAGGGAGGAACCATAAGTCTGTCTGTAGTATTGAACTCGATGATTTCAATGTGCGGGGGATCTATAGGCTCATCATTTGGGATGTTAACAGGAACGGTCGGAACCGGTGGTTGCCTCTTAATCGCTCGGGTTTCTGAAACGGATGGGGGGAGAATGAGTGCCGTTTCTTCACTTTTCACATAGGAGATTTGATTTGCCCCTTGTTCCGGAAGCTGAATTTTGGTTGCTACAATCATTAGCACAAGCGCAATAATGATCCCGCCCTCAATCACCAGAGGGTAACTCAACTTTAAATCAGCTGATGGAACTTTTCGAAGCATAAGCACCAGTCTAAAATGCTATTATAAAATCAGTACACCTTTTAAAATAGTAAAATTGACGAAAAAAGCACTCGTTATTACCCCATTAGCTACTATTTCAGCCTGAAGTGAACCAGCTGTTTCATACGTACTTTTACCAGCTTACCATTTTGAATCCCCGGCGTATAGCTTTGCAGCTTGATGGCTTCCAGAACCTCTTCATCACAACCGGCACCGATGCCCCGGATAATTTCAGGGTCTTCTACTCCACCTTTCTCATTCACAACAAAGCGGACTTCAACGGTTCCCTCAATTCCATTTCTTTTTGCGAGTTCAGGGTAGGTGATGTCGCTGTACAGGGCTTTGATTCCACCTTTAATTTTGGGCATAAACTGTACCTGATCAAGAATCTCGGGTTTCTCATCTTTGGGTTCTTCCGGAGGTAAGGATAGTGCCGATCCGGTATCGCCGAACTCAGGGAATTCGATGTCGGGTATTTCAATTGGTTCGTCATTGGGTACTGCAGCGGGAATGCGAGCAAGAGGAGGTTCAGCAGGCGGTTTTTCCTGTTTAGTGATTGGAGAAAGAACGATGGGAGGCTCATCCTTGATAATGAAGTCAGAGCCGTCGGTTACTGAAACCGGTAAATGAAATTTAAAGGCCCCAATGAAAATCAGAAGTGCTGCAATTAATCCCAATTCGCATAGCAGGGTGTAGTTTTTACGAAGATCGAAAGTGGATTTTGAAGAGCGCATACCTATATGGATTAGTTTAAAAGTTACACCAATTAACTAATCCGTACGGGCACTTGTAATCACATTATGATGCGGGGTCAGTGTTAAATTCCGGCACTTTTTTGGCAAGAATGTAGAGAACCAAAATGGCAAGGCCGGTTCCGGACAGGTCGGCAATAAAATCCATGAACTCAGGGCTTCTTCCCGTGGGCAACAGATATTGAAGTACTTCTACAATCAACCCGAATAGGGTGCCCACGATAAAAACAGGGATAAGCTTGAATTTATCTTTCAGAAAGCGAACCAGGCCAAAAAAGAAGGTCCAGGCACCAAACATGATGAGGTGAACCAATTTATCCATACCTAAAAGTGACCGGGGTACATCGTAGCTTACCGGAAAAAGCGTTCCGTATAAGATGGCACCGGTAGAAATAATCAAGAGCGTAAGATAAAGTTTGACCGATCGGGTCAGGATTTTGGTCGGTTTTGTCATTCGTTAGATAATATCAATAGGTGCTAAAGAACCGGAGTTCTCCACAAAATATTGTTGTGCTTTCTGGAAGCCGTCCAATAATCCGTAAAAACAAGCCAGCTCAGATGATGAATATTTCAGCCAATAAGCCCCTACTTTTCCGGCCAGCACGTCTCCGAATCCGGCCCGGGCAAAGATACGGGTTTCGTATCCTGTTAAATACGCATCTCCGGTTTCTGTTCCAACAATGGATGGCATTCCTTTACTCAATAAGGTGATTTTTTCTTCTCTTGCTTTCTGTTTGGTGAGGTTGAGCCGGTCAAAATCATCTTCTAGCTGCTGATTAAACAGCGTTTTCAACTCTCCGGGGTGAGGTGTTAAAACCCAATTTGAACCCTCAGGCCGTTTTCGATTTTCCATTTTGGAAAGAGCAAACAAAGCATCGGCATCTATGAGTACATCACCTTCAAAATTCAGGAGTATGCTCTGGGTAAACCGGATGGTTTCCTGCTGCCTTCCCAGTCCCGGACCAATTAAAACTTTTCCGTGCTTTTCGGCGATGATGTCCAGCACTTGTTCAACATGTTCTTCCTTGAAGTACACATCATCACGACCTCCTACCGGTTTCTTGATGATCTGTACCAGCTGCTTCTCATAAATTTCGAGTAATCCTTTTGGGGTGATCAGGACCACAGCTCCGAGTCCTGCCGACCAGGCACTTTTTGCAGCAAGAATTCCGGCTCCGGTCAATCCCTCTGATCCGGCTATGATATAAAGTACGCCGCCATCATATTTGTGCTTCTGTCTTTTTGGGGATGGGGAAGCTGCTTCGACCCAGCTTCTGTCAATTAATGCGGCAGTAGGTTTTTTAAACTTGTTGGGGAAGGAAAGTTCACACAGAATAACTTCTCCGGACGTATCAAAGCCCTGGTTCAGATAAAAACCGGTTTTTAAGGCACCGAAACTCAGCGTGAAATCGGCCTGAACCGCAGTTCCAAGAATGCGCCCCGAATCAGCATGCAACCCGGTGGGGACATCCAAAGCAAACACCGGGACTCCCTGTTTATTAATCCATGATATGGCATCGGAGTAGGGTGCGCGGACGTCTGAGTTCAGTCCCGTTCCTAACATGCCATCAACGATAAAGTCGTATGCGCCCGGATTGAAATCTTCCCAATCCAGCAGCTCGATGTCTTCATCAAGCTTTTGGAGCAGCCCAAGGTTTTCCAGGGTATCAGGGCTCAGGTCACCGGTTCCGGATAAAAAACAAATCGTAATTTTAAATCCCTGTTGGGAGAGGAGCCGGGCCATGACCAGCGCATCTCCGGCATTATTCCCTTTTCCGCAAAAGAAAACCCCATGTGAGCCTGAAGGGAGCCGGGACTGAATAAAATCAGCTGCCCGTGTTCCGGCAATTTCCATCAGGGTAAAACCATCAATGCCAAACTCCGAGATGGTCTTCTCATCCATAAACCGGGATTGCTCAGCCGAGCATAAATAATATGAATGAGGAACTAAATCCATTTCCGTTAGCTAAAATTAAATTAAACGCAGAGGCGCAGAGTGCTTGCAAAGATCGCAGAGTAAAATTCTTAGCGTTCTTTGCGATATCTCAGCGACCTTCGCGTTAAAAAATTAGTACGACCGAGCGAACAACACCTTCTGCTTAGAAGGCTTCCCGGTTACCATACATTTTCCTTCTTCCCCATCCTCAAGCGGAATCAGGCGAATGGTTGCCTTGGTATCTTCTTTAATTTTTTCTTCGGTCTCCGCCGTTCCATCCCAATGAGCCCAAACAAAGCCGCCTTTGTCTTTAATCACCTTGCGGAACTCGTCATAAGAATCAACGTGTGAAGTCATTTCTTCCCGTCGTTCTTTAGCTTTGGTGAACAATTCATCCTGAATGTCAGCCAGCAGCTTTTGGATGCGCTTGCTGAGTCCTTCCCGGGATTCAATGTTTTTCTCTTTGGTATCCCGGCGCGCCAGTTCTACATTATTGTTTTCCAGATCACGGGGGCCAACGGCTATTCTTAATGGGATGCCGGCAGCTTCATGTTCAGCAAACTTATAGCCCGGATTTTGATTGTCGCGGTCATCCACTTTTATGCGGACTCCCAACTCTTTCAACTCATCATGGATACTATCGGCGTATTCGAGTACAGCTTCACGTTGCTCATCGCTTCGGTAAATAGGCACTATTACAACCTGGGTAGGGGCCAGTTTAGGAGGAAGCACCAGTCCCTGATCATCGGAGTGAGTCATAATCAAACCGCCTATTAACCGGGTGGAAACGCCCCAGCTGGTTGCCCAAACCAGTTTATGCTCGCCATCTTTGTCCTGAAATTTTACATCAAATGCTTTTG
Organism: Gracilimonas sp.; assembly: GCF_017641085.1. Taxonomy (NCBI): domain Bacteria; kingdom Pseudomonadati; phylum Balneolota; class Balneolia; order Balneolales; family Balneolaceae; genus Gracilimonas; species Gracilimonas sp. The sequence goes on from NZ_JAEPPI010000003.1 coordinate 46,767, forward strand.
CGAAATTCTGTCCCAGGAAATGGGATGTTCCGGCCTGCAGAGCTTTTCCGTCCTGCATCAGGGCTTCAATACAATAGGTCTCAACAGCACCTGCAAATCGTTCGCTGGCTGTTTTTACCCCTTTAATGACCGGCATCGCCATGAATTCTTCAGCAAAAGTAGCATATACGTCCAGCATCTGGCGCGTTTCTGCTTCAGCCTCTTCTTTGGTGGCGTGAGCCGTATGACCTTCCTGCCAGAGAAATTCCATGGTTCGCAAGAACAAACGGGTACGCATTTCCCAGCGGACTACATTCGCCCATTGATTTACAAGGATGGGAAGGTCTCGATACGACTGTATCCACCCGCGGTAGGTGTCCCAGATAATGGTCTCTGAAGTAGGACGTACAATCAGTTCTTCTTCCAGCTTCGATTCGGGATCCACTTCCACTCCGCCATCCACGCTTTTGAGTCGGCTGTGAGTAACTACTGCACATTCCTTGGCAAAGCCCTCAACGTGCTGCGCTTCTTTAGATAAAAATGACTTTGGGATAAACAGGGGGAAGTAGGCATTTTCATGGCCGGTATCTTTAAACATCTGGTCCAGGGCTTCGCGCATGTTTTCCCAGAGCGCCATACCATTCGGGCGAATCACCATGCTTCCGCGCACGGGAGAGTGCTCGGCCAGTTTAGCTTCCCGGACTACATCCAGATACCATTGTGAATAATCTTTTTCCTGTGAAGTTATTTTTTGTGCCATGAACCTGTTTAATGTGATTTTTTACTTGAAGGGTGAAGTTAAGAAATGTAGCGTAGAGAATAAGGCAATGAAGACGAAAACTTTTTGTGCTTAATCAGCCTTTATAACTTAAATATTCATCTTATTTCTCGTTATGAAGCTCCTGCTTCTTAGTGCACTCCGGAAAGCTCCATCTTCAAGTGGAATAAGTGTTAGAGCCTTTACAAATTTGCTTGTTCTTTTGTGCCGACAAAAGAACCAAAAACTCCCCGCTGCGAAAAAGGGGCTAAAGCTGACTTCATTTCGCTAAAAGAAATCAATGCTCCTTCCCGTGCTCTGTTTGCTTCTTGATTTCTCAGCGGTATGATTTCTTTCTTAACGCTTCATTACATCATCTTCTTGACGCACCTTTTTCTAAGGCCGATTAAATAGTATTAACCTTGTACTAAGATTATCAGGGACTGACGATTTCAGATTGTTATTAATGAAGCACATCCACAAAAAAATGTTTTACCCTTTGTTTCAGAATGCCGTATATTTGATGCCCTTCTTGAAAAGGGCCACTAAAGCTCTAAAGCACAAAAGTAAATTTTAGTGTTTTTTGAGATTTCGTGGCGATTCAAAGATGCCGTGGTAGCTCAGATGGTTAGAGCGCACGACTCATAATCTGTAAAATCGCCATTTACAGGTGTTTAAGCCCCTCTTTTTCTGCCGCCAGTTGAAAAAAACGCAGCTAGACGGCATGACTTTTCGTACTTTTTTCATCGGTTCCTCCGGTGAAATTTTCTCTTCAGCGGAATAAAAAAACTCCCGATCCCCGAGCTTGCACTTGTTCATTTAACCAAAAAATACAGGTGCTATGGATTATGCAATTTATCCGTTTAAACGAGGCAAGAAATATCAACTTTATGTTCAATACAGAGAAACGAACGGAAGAAGGCGGACGCTTTCAACCGGGATAAGCTATCCGCTTCGGGCTACCAAGAAAGTCAGAGATGCGGCCATGAAAAAAGCCGAGCGATTGGGCATAGAGCGTATGCTCGAGGACAAAGCCCAAAAAAAGGAACGACGCCGAATCAATGAAAAGTTCAGCAACTTCCTGAAAGACAAATATTTTGTGCACGTGCAGAATAACATGGCCGAGAACTCCGTGCCTATTTACGTGAATGCCATGAACCGGTTCATGAGCATCTGCGGAAATAAAAACGTAAATAGCTACCAGCGCTCCGATATTCAAGATTATAAACTTCATCGCCTCAATGTAGACGGGGTTAAAAAGACCACCATCAATATTGAACTTCGGAGTATCAAAGCCGGATTCAACTGGGGGCAGAATAACGAGTACATCCAAAAGCATCCGTTTCGTGGGCAAGGCTACATGTTTGAAGTGGATGACCGTCGGGAAGAGCTCTCTAAAGATCAAATCCAAAGACTGCTAAAACATACGCAGGGTACGATGATCGGGCTGGTGATTCGGTTTGGGTACAACACCGGAGCTCGAATTGGGATGATTTCCAAAATGACATGGAGGATGGTCAACTTTGAAGAGCGCTACATTCATTTCCCAGCTGAGATTATGAAAGGCAAAAAGGCCTTCACTATGCCTCTGAATAATCAGGCGTTCAATATTGTGCAGGTCTGGCATGCGCTGGCCAAAAAGAGCAAGAAGGAAAATCCCCATTGGTATGATGGCATTTCCTTCAAAGACACCTATGTGGTGCAAAAAGAAAAAAGCAGTGGCTGTTACACCGTTAGCGGAATACAGACCATGTTTAACCGGGCGAAAGAAGAGATTGGAATCCCCAACAAGATTAAATTCCACAGCCTTCGTCATTCATTTGCCACGCACCTTCTCGAAAATGGAGCTGATATTTATTCGGTAAGTAAACTTATGGCGCATTCCAGTGTACAGGTTACCGCCAGCTTCTACGATCACACCGATGCCCTCAATTATCGGGACGTGGCGAATATGATTGGGTAGTGAACTATTAATCAACAAACTGAAAAGGGGCGACTTGGGTTAAGCCCCTTTTTTTAATAGTCCATGATACTGCTATGTAGATTTGAACAGATCGCTTTGAAAACAGATAATGTTGTATATTATCCACAAATAGCACAAAATTGATGAATATATTCAACATTATGAAGTCAAAAAAGCAACACATATTTCCTCAGCATCAAACAATTCTGGACCAATTAGGCAAGAATATTAAGTTGGCTAGAAAAAGGAGAAAGCTTACCACTATCCAAGTAGCCGAGCGGGCAAATATTAATCGCACTACGTTGTATAATATCGAGCGCGGGAAGCCTTCAGTAGCTCTTGGGGCTTATTTCAATGTACTCAGGGTACTTAATCTTCATAAAGACTTTCTTAAACTTGCAGCCGATGATAAGTTAGGGCGAAAACTACAAGACTTGGGTCTCAAGTGAATTAGTCTAAAAAGCTATTTCCGTCGAGTCAAAAAATGGCTAGAAGTAAGCTTTTTTTCTACGCACCCCCCATGATGCCCCCCATGATACCCCCCAAGTTACCCCCCAAGATAAAAAGCGTATTTTTAGTACGTTATAGCGATCGTGGTTTCAAACGGTCATATATTTTAGAAAAAAAGTACGTCTATAAATTTCGATTCTAACGACCGATCTCATTTGAGTTTAATGGTAGATGTTGCCAAAAAAATAACCTTAAAATTGCTGCAATGACCATTTGTTGTTTTCTGTCAGAAATCACAACATAATGTGATTTAGTTTGTGAATATTCATTTCTAGTTTTTAAAGACAACGAAACTCACACTTTATTGTGATTTTTACTCAACGATCTAAATATGAGAACAGCAAGAATTACTAGAAACGGAGAAAGGGTTGGTGCATTAATTCAATACCACAAAAAATCTTATGAATTTATATATGATGATGACTGGTTTCAGGATTCAGCAAAACCTCCGGTTAGTCTTACCATGCCAAAAACCCAAAAAGTTTATCAGTCAGATCATCTATTCCCATATTTTTTCAATATGTTGACAGAGGGGAACAACAGAGCTTATCAGCATCAGTACTACGAAATTCACCTACAAGACCATTTTGGATTGTTATTAGCTATCGGAAATTTTGATCCGATTGGAGCAATCCATGTAATCTCTATGATTAGTGAAGAGTTTGATGAATAGAATAAATCTTTCCTTAATTAGAAGTAAATGTTTGGAGTAAATTGAGTTTTGTGGATTAACTTAGTTGTTATGTTTTGTATCTTAATAATGAGCTTAGAACTCATATATTGGATATAAAACATAATTCACTGTCTTTCCTATGGAAATGATCCATAAAAACATATCAACAGAATCTAGTGTACTGCTGACATATCTGGCAAAGCAGAAGAAACGTTGTTTTGAAGTAGCTGATGCAAAAGAAGCTTTTCCGGACTCCTCGGAAAATACGGTGCTTAAGTTGCTTTCTGATATGGCAGCAAGAGGGCTCTTAATGAGGTTAAAACAAGGAGTGTATTGTGTAATACCATATGAAGAAGATCCTGGTAATTATATGCCTGAATGGCACGTGTTACCGGAATATTTAGTATCCGATGGTGAATACTACATCGGATATTATTCGGCTATGGAAATTCATAATCTGATCACACAGCCTTCCCTAAAAGAACAGGTAGTGGTATCAAAGCAGGTGAAGCCAAGCATCCAAAAGATCAAAGATGTGACGTTTCAATTTATCTACCATAATGAAAAGCATTTCTTTGGGTATAAAAAGAAATGGATAAACTCATATGATAAAGTTTGGTGCTCTGATCTGGAAAAGACGCTGGTCGATTGTCTGTATAAACCGGATTATGCCGGGGGAATAGTGGAAGTAGCTCGTGGGCTTTATAAGAGAAAAGACGATATCTCTTATGATAAGCTGTTAGAATATATCATCAAATTTGATTCTCAGGTTGTGATTAAACGCTTGGGGTTTATACTGGAAATGCTTGAAATTGAGACGGACATTATCCCGAAATTGCAGAAGCTTAAAACAGCCTCTTTCACCGTATTAGATACTGAGCTTCCCAAAAAAGGAAAAATGTACAGTCGCTGGAGTATTCGCCAAAATTTGGATACAGAAACAATTAAATCCGCTATTAATACCTAGTCATCTACATGGTCATATCAGGCACAAATTTTCGGCACTAAACTTAGTTTACTGCCGAAATATAGTTTGTGCTTTTTTAAAATTAAAACAGTCCATGCCTCTAATTTTAAACAACTTTGCACAAACTAATAGTTATAGCGAAGCACAGATCAATAGCTTTAGAGTAGTCAAACTCAATTAATTGGAATTTACCGGAATTCTGTGGAATTGCTTGAAAATTGCTGGAATACAATGAGTTTTGTGGAATTAAGGTGACAGAATCTGTCATAGCCATTGTGTATGTTAAAAGGGCATTGTTATAAATCTGTTTTTCGGAGTGCTCATGGCCAACAATTACTTAACTAAATCCAAGTTCACACATTGTCTGGAATGCCCAACAAAGCTCTACTACAAAAACCACGAAGACGAGTATGCCACTTCACAAGACGACAATGATTTCCTACAAGCTTTAGCTGAAGGCGGTATCCAAGTTGGGGAATTAGCCAAGCTGTACTATCCCGGTGGCGTTGAGATTCCTTATTCCAGAGATAAATCTGTTTCCATTGAGCAGACTAAAGAATTGCTTCAACAAGATGAGGTTGTAATTTATGAAGCAGCTATCCAACATGGATTGACATATTCCTTGGTTGATATCCTTGTTAAAGAGGGCAACGAGATCAAACTCATTGAGGTAAAATCAAAGTCTTGGGAATCGGGCGAAAGCTTCTACAAGCAAAATGGAGAGTTATACCCAAAGTGGCATAAGTATCTCTACGATGTAGCCTTCCAGACCTGGGTGATGCAAAAGGCTTATCCTGAATTCAATGTTCGTCCTTATCTCATGTTGATTGATAAAGGGGTTCCAACCAGTGTGGACGGCTTGCATCAGTACTTTAAGATCGTGGAGAATGAAGAAGGGCGGAGTGAAGTCAAGTTGACTGAAAACCGATCTGATATTGAGTTGGGCGATCCGATTATGACCACCATTGATGTCTCGAATGAAGTAGCCCTCATCTTTAACGGGGAAGCTCGAGAGCCGGAAAGCAAACTGGAAGCCAAAGACTTTGATCAGTGGATTGAGGGATTGTGTGAGCTGATTCGTAAAGATGAAAAATACCCGGTGACCATAGGAGCCAAATGCCGGAATTGTGAGCATCGGGTGAACCCCGAAAAGCTGAACGGTAAAAAAGCCGGGTTTAATGAGTGCTGGAAAGAAGCGTTGAATTGGAGCGAAAAAGAACTTGCCAAACCACATGCCTTTGATGTGTGGTACGCCGATTCAAAAAAGTATATAGATGATGAGATCTATCTCATGGAGGAGATCACTCCAGAGTATTTGGACGTAGATGAAGACTCTTTGTACCAACAGCCGATTTGGGATAGCAGAGATGAGCGAAAACTGGCTCAGGTTATGAAAATGACCGGCCGGCATGATGCTAGTGAAGTGATCCTGCCCGGACTATTCCAGGAAATGGAAAGCTGGACCTATCCTCTGCACTTCATCGACTTTGAGGGTATTGCTCCGGCTATTCCGTTTCACAAAGGGTGTTATCCCTATAAAAAGATACCCTTTCAGTTTTCTATGCATAACGTTTACGATGATGGAAGAGTAGAACATGCGGCTGAATGGGTGGACAAAAGAAAGGGCGTGTATCCGGGCTTTGATTTTGTACGGGAACTCAAGAAAGTCCTGGAACAGGATGAAGGCAGCGTGTTTATGTATCATCATTATGAAAAGACGACCTTGAATGATGTGAAAAGACGCCTATTGGAATCTGAAGAACCGGATCGGGAAGAACTGATTGCCTGGATTGATACGCTGGTCACCAAAGGAGCACCACGAGAACTCATTGATCAGCAGTGGCTGGTTGTGAAGTATTACTACTCGGTGTACATGGGCGGTTCCAACAGCATCAAAGATGTATTACCCGCTGTTTTAAACGAAAGTGAAACCCTCAAGCAAATTTATTCCAATCCTTATTCAGGATTAAGCATGAAAGACAAAGTGCTCTACCAAACCAATGAAAACGGAAAGGTGATCAATCCCTATAAGCTGCTTGATCCGGTGGGCTATGGCATTCCGGATGAATCCGAAGATGTGGAAATAGAACTGGAATCCGGGGAACGAATCACCGAAGGTGGCACCGCCATGATGGCCTGGGCACGCATGCAGTTTGATGATTTGCCGGAAGAGGAGCGGGATAGGGTGTTTGAGGCTTTACTGCGTTATTGTGAGTTGGATACGCTGGCCATGGTGATGATTTATCAGCATTGGGAGTTTTTGAAAGATTAAATCAAATCAATTCTATGATTGAAAAAGAACCAGAGATATTCTACAAACTTTACCCATATGATTTTTGGCTGAATAAGGCCAATATGTTGAAAAGTAAAATTGACTCAAAAGGCTCCGCCAGTGACGATATTGGAATATCTGGATATGGCTCTGATCAGAAGCGGTATCAAAGGATGCTCAACTATGAACTACACTTTACTTACTTTCAGCAAGTAGAGGCTTTATTCGAACTATTATTTGCTCTCCAAAAGAAGGACGACAAGCATATTTGGCTTTATTTAAACAACTCGAAATGGCATAAAAATTTAAAGAAAATAGAAAAGATTGCTACTGGAGAACTTAATATTGATTCCCAAAAGGTAGAGCTAGAAAATGGAGACAAAAGAAGCTTTTTGGAATGGGCCTTTTATGCTGGGATAGATCACAAAATGTCAAAAAAAGATCTACAGAATACATTAACAAAAGCTAAAAGATTAATTCAGCAAGCAGCCAAAGATTTTGTCGATCGACAATCTTACAATGCCTATAAACATGGGTTAAGAATCCTTCCGCTGTTAGATAATGATTATTTGAAAGACGAACGTATTACTGAAGCTATAGGAGATAATGATTTTTCAAATTCTTTTACCTACTTGGATTTTGAAAAGGATGGAAGTGGATTCTCTGAAATTACTGTCTCATATAACCCTGAGCAGGATATAGAAAGAATTAATTTTATGTCTTTATTAATGGCAAACATGATAAGGAATAGAAGGAGTCAATTTTACAAAGAAGATACCCTAAGATTTACTGCTTTTTCTAAATTAGACCCAGTTGACCATATTAAGGGAGCTCATCAAAGAAAAAAACTAGTTATTGAGCATAAGCTTCCTAAAAGAGATATGTTTTGAACTATATTTTTGAGGAACTTCTCTTTCTATTCCTTTATGTTCTGCTAACCTCTTAATTTAGTTATAAAACTTTGTAGCTAAAGCAGGAAAGAGTCCTTACAATACCAACAAGCCCTTAATAAGATTTAATGACCAAAGAAAGTCAGATTGAAGAACAATTAATTGAGCAGCTGCAGGAGCTGAAATATACCTATAGATCTGATATTACGGATAGGGATTCGTTGGAAGCAAACTTCAAAAAGAAGTTTGAATCGCTTAATCGGGTACACTTATCAGAGAGTGAATTTCTACGGCTTAGAGAAGATATTATTGAGCCGGATGTTTTTGAAGCTTCTAAAAAGCTTCGTGAAAGACAATACTTCCAACGAGAAGATGGTACACCCCTTCATTACACTTTAGTGAACATTAATGAGTGGTGTAAGAATGAATTTGAGGTTATTAGACAACTGCGTATCAATACAGAGAACAGCAATCAGAGGTATGATTTAGTACTTTTGATTAATGGTCTACCAGTTGTACAGATTGAACTGAAGAGATTAGACATCTCACCACGGAAAGCCATGCAGCAGATCGTGGATTATAAGAATGAGCCCGGCAATGGGTACGGAAATACTTTGATGTGTTTCATGCAGTTGTTCATAGTGAGCAACAGAAGCAATACGATTTATTTTGCCAACAATAAAAATCAGCACTTTCAATTCAATGCTGATGAGCAGTTTTTGCCCATTTACCAACTGGCAGATGAGAGCAATAAAAAAATTACTCACCTTGAACCGTTCACCAAGAAATTTCTCTCCAAGTGTACATTGGGTGAAATGATCAGTAAATATATGGTGCTGGTGGAAAGCGAGCAGAAAATGCTGGTCATGCGGCCATATCAGATCTATGCAGTAAAAGCTATTGTAGATTGTATAGATCAAAATCGGGGTAATGGGTATATATGGCATACTACAGGAAGTGGTAAAACGCTTACTTCTTTTAAGGCTTCTACACTGCTAAAGAGCAATCCAAATATCGAAAAGTGTCTTTTTGTGGTTGACCGAAAAGATCTTGATCGACAAACCCGAGAGGAATTCAATAAATTTCAGGAGGGTAGTGTAGAAGAAAATACCAATACCGAAATGTTGGTTAGGCGTTTACTCTCCACGGACTATGCAGATAAGGTTATTGTAACTACTATTCAGAAATTAGGATTGGCCTTGGATGGTGGCTACAAAAGAAATTATAAAGAACGACTGGAGCCTCTAAGCGATAAACGCATGGTATTCATCTTTGATGAGTGTCACCGCTCACAATTTGGAGTTAACCATCAGGCTATAAAAGAGTTTTTTCCAAATGCCCAACTTTTTGGTTTTACCGGGACTCCCATATTTGATGATAATGCAAATTATAAAATCCGGGAAGGGCAATATGAAAAGTACAAGACCACAGAAACCGTCTTTGAAAAACAGCTTCATGCTTACACAATTACTCATGCTATAGATGATAAAAACGTACTACGATTTCATATAGATTACTTTAAAGGGAAGGGGGATCAAAATCCGAAACCAGGAACTGGAATTGCTCAACATGCTGTAGCAGAAGCGATTATCGACAAGCACAATAAAGCGACCAATCAGCGTAAATTTAATGCCATTTTTGCCACCTCATCCATTAATAATGCGATTGAATACTACCGTATATTCAGTGAACTTCAAGAAGAAAAGAAAACTGAAAATGAAGACTATGTTCCGCTCAATATTGCCTGTGTATTTTCTCCTCCGGCACAATTAATTGCTAAGGAAGGAGACAAGAGAAGCCAGAGAAATGCGGCCGATATACAGCAATTGCAGGAAGATTTGGCTCAGGAAAAAGAAGATAACAAGCATAATCCTGAGGAAAAGAAAGAAGCTTTAATGGAAATTATTGCTGACTACAATACTCAGTACGGCACCAATCACAGCATCAATGAATTTGACTTGTACTATCAGGATGTGCAAAGCCGGATTAAAGACCAGAAATTTAGCAACAAGGATTATCCGCATAAAAACAAGATTGATATAACCATTGTGGTAGATATGTTGCTTACCGGATTTGATTCCAAATACCTCAACACCCTATATGTAGATAAGAACTTAAACTATCATGGATTGATCCAGGCGTTTTCGCGGACCAATCGGGTATTAAATGATAGTAAACCCTATGGGAATATTTTAGATTTCCGCTCTCAGCAGGAATCAGTAAATGAGGCTATTACCCTCTTTTCTGGTGAAGATGCTGGAAAAGCCAAAGAAGTCTGGATGGTTGATCCTGCTCCTGTTGTAATTGATAAATACCAAGAAGCTGTGGAGAAACTGGGCGTATTCATGCAAGAACATGATTTGGTGAACGAGCCGGGGGAAGTGTACAACCTGAGAGGTGATGCAGCGAAGGTTGCTTTCATAAAAAACTTTAAGGAAGTACAACGTCTTAAAACCCAGCTTGATCAGTACACGGATTTGGATGAAGAACAACAGGCTTCTATCGAAAAAATTCTTCCTGAAGAGACTTTACAAGAATTCAGGAGTTCTTATTTAGAAACAGCTAAGCATCTGCGAGATATACAACAAAAAGAAGGCGAAGATGCGCCTGAAGATATTCAGCAGCTGGATTTTGAGTTCGTACTCTTCGCTTCTGCGGTAATTGATTATGATTACATCATGAACCTGGTAGCTGACAGCACGCAGAAGAAACCTTCCAAGCAAAAAATGTCCAAGGCCCAGGTCATAAGTCTTTTGAAGTCCAATTCCAACCTGATGGAGGAAGAGGAAGACCTGACGGATTACATTAACAGTCTGGATTGGGACAGTGGAAAGGATGTACAAACACTTCGAGAAGGCTATGAAACCTTTAAAATAGAAAAGCATGAAAAAGAATTGGCAGCTATTGCGAATAAACACGGTTTACAAACGGCTGACTTAAAAAGCTTTGTAGAACAGATTATGAGCCGAATGATATTTGACGGGGAAAACCTCACCGATTTACTGGAACCTTTAGAACTTAGCTGGAAAGAACGCAGAACCAAAGAACTGGCATTGATGGAAGACTTAGTTCCACAATTAAAAAAACTGGCTGAAGGGCGTGAAATTTCGGGGCTAGCTGCTTATGAGTAAAGAGAATAAATTGACACCTGAGTTACGGTTTCCGGAGTTTGATAAGGATGGAAATTGGAAGCTGGCACCATTTAATAAATTATATTCATTAAAGATTACAAACTCATTTTCCAGAAATAAGCTAAACCTAGAAACGGGCTCAGTAAAAAATATTCATTATGGTGATATACATACTCAATTTTCAACACTTTTTGATATAACTAAGGAAAAAGTTCCCTTCATTAATCCAGATGTTTCTATCGAAGGAATAGATCAAGAAAATTATTGCTCTGAAGGTGACATAATAATGGCTGATGCCTCAGAAGATTTAGATGACATTGGCAAAAGCATTGAAATAGTAAATTTAAATAATGAAAAACTACTATCTGGTCTTCATACTCTACAGGCTAGACAAATAAAACCAAATTTCATTATCGGTTTTGGTGGTTATTTATTTAAATCTGCAGCTATACGAAAACAGATAAAGAGACAGGCTCAAGGAGCAAAAGTTTTAGGGATTTCTAAGGGAAGAATTTCTGAAATAAATGTCTATTACCCTGAAAAAAAAGAAGAACAACAAAAAATCGTTGACTGTCTTTCTTCTTTAGATGAATTGATAACCGCCCATAAAAATAAGTTAGATTCTCTCAAAGACCACAAAAAGAGCTTGTTACAAAACTTCTTTCCTCATGACAAAAGAAAGAAACCTAAGTATCGTTTTCCAGAGTTTGAGAAAGAGGGGGACTGGGAAATGGGTAAATTTTCGAAATATATAAAATTAGATAGGGGAAGTTCACCACGCCCAATAAGAGAATATCGAACAAAAAGTGATGATGGAGTAAATTGGATTAAAATTGGTGACACCGGTGCTGATGATGATTTTAAAATCAGCTCCGTAGAGGAAAAAATAACGCAAAAAGGTGCAGAAAAATCCAGGAGAGTTAGTAAGGGCGAATTGATTTTGGCCAACTCCATGAGTTATGGTAAAACTTATGAAATAGATATTGATGGATGCATATACGATGGTTGGTTTGTCCTTCGGGAATATGAAGAATCATTTGATAAACAATTCCTTCTTCAGCTTCTCAATTCGGATTATATGCAATATCAGTACGAAAAATATGCTGCTGGCGGTATTGTGAAAAACATTAGTAGTAAAATTGTATATAACACGGTGCTCCCTAGGCCATCGCTAGATGAACAAAAGAAAATTGCCTCTTGTCTCTCGGAATGTGATGAATTAATCCATGCTGAAAAAGATAAATTAGAAGAGTTAGAGTTGCATAAAAAGGGCTTGATGCAAGGGCTATTTCCTAAAATAAGTAATTAAAGAAAATGAGCGATCGTACAAATTTTAATAGCTTAGAAGAAGTTGCGGATCATTTTAGGAAATATTTAACTGGAGATCGTAGAAGTGAGAAAGAGTTTATACTACTCTTTGCACATAATGGGACTGGGAAGACAAGGTTATCCATGGAGTTTAAAGAGCTGGGTAAGGCAGATGAAGAAACTCGTGATACCTTATACTTTAATGCTTTTACAGAAGACCTGTTTGTTTGGGATAATGATCTTGAGGGGAATGTAAATAGAGCTTTAAAACTGAATAAGGATTCGGTCTTTTTTGAGGGTCTCCAGGAATTGGAAATGGAAAACCGTATTGGACCCATTTTTCAAAACTATGTAGACCTAAATTTCTTCATTGATTACGATGAGTATAAAGTAACTTTCTCAAGAGATATCGTAGTTGACGGAGAACAAGAAACCATTAGTGATATAAAAATATCAAGAGGAGAGGAAAATCTATTCATTTGGTGCTTTTTTATAGCAATATGCGAGTTAGCAGTTGACCATGTAGAAAATGAAGACGGGGCATACAGCTGGGTTAAATACATATATATAGATGATCCAATTTCATCGTTGGATGAAAATAATGCAATAGCTGTAGCTTGTGACTTGGCAAGGTTAATTAAAAGGGACGATAACAACATTAAGACCGTAGTCTCAACTCATCATAGTCTCTTTTTCAATGTCATGTTTAATGAGCTTTGCCGGAAAATTAAGAATAAATGCTACTTCTTACATTCAAATGGGTTAAATAATTATGAGTTAAAGAATACAGGTGATACTCCTTTTTTTCATCATATTGCAGTAATTAGTGAACTAAAAAAAGTAGCAGAATCAGATTTAATATATACTTATCACTTTAATGCAATGAGAAGTGTATTAGAAAAAACAGCAAGCTTTTTTGGATATGATAAAATTGATAAGTGTATCCATGGTTTAGAAGATGAAGTTCTTTTTGAAAGAGCTTTACAGTTATTTAGTCATGGTAAATATTCTGTATTTGATCCGAGAGAGATGGGAGTTGACAATAAGGACCTATTTAAAAGAATATTAGATGGATTTTTAGAAAAATATGAATTTGATCTTCCTGAAATATTCAATGACGAAATTCAAACTGAAGAATAATGACTAAGAAACAACAACAAGAGTTAGGTAAAACACTTTGGAACATAGCTAATCAATTGCGAGGGGCTATGAATGCTGATTCCTTTCGTGATTACATGCTTTCCTTTTTGTTTTTAAAGTATCTCTCAACGAACTATGAAGCATCGGCTAAGAAAGAGCTAGGATCAGATTATCCTGATGATACGCCTCCAGATGTAATGGAAAAGCTCAATGCAAATTCTCCACTACAAGTTTGGTATGCTGAGAATGAAGAGTTCGTACCTGAGTTTGAAAAACAAATGCGTAGAAAAGTACATTACGTTATCAAACCTGAACACCTCTGGAGTAACATTTCTGAAATGGCCCGGACTCAGGACGGCGACCTATTGGTTACTCTTGAAAAAGGGTTCCGTTACATTGAAAACGATTCGTTTGAGAATACGTTTCAAGGCTTGTTTTCAGAAATCAATCTGAGCTCTGACAAACTGGGTAAGACACCAAAAGAACGAAATAAAAAGCTCTGTACTATCATCCAGAAGATCGCAGAAGGGATTGCTGATTTCTCAACCGATACAGATACGCTTGGTGATGCCTATGAATATTTAATTGGCCAGTTTGCTGCCGGTTCAGGTAAAAAGGCGGGTGAATTTTATACCCCTCAACAAATCTCTACCATTCTCTCTGAGATCGTCACCTTAGACAGTCAAGATCCCTCAACGGGCAAGAAGAACAAACTGGATAATGTACTTGATTTCGCTTGCGGTTCCGGTTCCTTATTACTGAACGTTAGGAAGCGCGTTATAGAAAATGGTGGAACCATTGGTAAAATTTACGGGCAAGAAAATAACGTAACCACATACAACCTGGCCAGGATGAACATGCTCCTTCACGGGATGAAAGATACCGAGTTTGAGATTTTCCATGGTGACACTTTAAAAAACCAGTGGGACGTTTTGAATGAAATGAATCCTTCCAAAAAAACGGAGTTTGACGCCGTTGTTGCTAATCCACCCTTTAGTTTACGATGGGAGCCAAATGATGCCATGGCTGAAGATTTTCGATTCAAGAGTTATGGTTTAGCACCCAAATCAGCTGCCGATTTTGCATTCTTATTGCATGGTTTTCATTTTCTAAGTCAGGAAGGAACCATGGCAATTATTCTTCCACATGGTGTTCTATTTCGAGGTGGTGCAGAAGAACGAATTCGCACCAAATTACTCAAAGACAACAATATCGATACTGTGATAGGATTGCCTTCTAATCTGTTCTATTCGACTGGTATCCCTGTTTGTATTCTTGTGTTGAAAAAGTGTAAGAAGGAAGACGATGTACTTTTCATAAATGCGAGTGAGCACTATGATTCTGGGAAGAGGCAAAACTCACTTGGAGAAGAACACATCTCTAATATTGTCGATACTTACAAAGACAGAAATGAAGCTGACCGTTATTCTCGCAAAGTTTCATTGGATGAAATCGAAAAGAACGGTTTCAATCTAAACATTTCGAGATATGTGAGTACAGCAGAGGCGGAGCCTCGCGTAGATTTGCATGAGGTGAATAAAAAACTGGTGGATTTGGAAAAGGATATTACTGAGACTACAAAGAAGCATAATTCTTTTTTAGAGGAGTTGGGATTGCCTTTATTGCCTTTAGGTGATTCGGAGAGTAAGGAGTAAACGAGTTGTAGCACTAACGGTAGTTCGCTCTAAAGAGTGAAGTTTTTACATGCATCAACAGCTTCCCTAAAAAAACGGGATATGCTGAAGCCTATATTGGGGATGAATAAATTATCATTTTTATAAAGATTAGATCGTAGAATGAACACGAATAGCAAAGCGAACCTATCTACTTTATTCAAAGATAGAATCTATATTGTTCCAAATTATCAGAGAGGATATTCCTGGACGCCTTCAAATGTAAAAGACCTATTAAAAGATGTAGAAAATGCGATAAATCTTGGGGTGCCACATTACATGGGCACTGTAGCATTACATAAACAAGAAGAACGTATTGATATTGATGACTACACGGAATGGGATCAATTTCATGTAGTTGATGGTCAACAGCGTTTTACGACTTTAATTATGATCATCAGTGAATTGATTAATCGAATTGAAGGAGAGGATGTTGAAAGGTTAATCGAGCAGTATTTGAAGATAAGAGGACAGTATATATTTCGGTACGAAGTGGATGAGATTAACAATCAATTTTTCAGATCCAGAATACTCAATCTGGAAAATAGTACTACAGATGAGAAAAACTTGTATTCAGTAAATTTTCTAAAAGCTAAAGAGGCAATATCTACATATTTCGATAATTTTGAGAAAGATTATTATGTGAAATTTCTAAAAAAACTCCGCAGGGATCTTTACTTCAATGAATTCACAGTTGAAAATCTAACACAAGTCAGTATAGTATTTGAAACGATAAATAACCGTGGATTATCATTGTCTACCTTGGAGCTGGTCAAAAATAGATTGCTGTATCTATTAGGAAAATCATCTGAGCGGGAAAACAGCAAAAAGAATACAGGGAAAAGAGATGCAACAAATTTTAAGTCATTAATTGACAATTTTAACAGAGAGTGGGGAAACCTCTTAAAAAATCTAACACTTCCAAATAAAGTATTAAGCGAGGATGAATTTTTAAGGTATCATTGGAGAATGTACAGAGGGTATGAAACGGAGATTTCAATAAAGAATCAGATTTTAAAAGAAGAATTTACTGTAGATCAACTCGTCAGTCAGGATAATTACATTGGTAAAATAGATGAGTACGCAAAAAGTCTAGCTACCTATTCATTGTATTGGAAATATATAAATCATCCAGAGTCGCCGGATGCATTTGATTTTATACTCGATGGAAATCAAAGAAAAAAAATTAAAACCCAGCTTGTCCGCTTAAAGAGATTAAATACAGCAACGATTAATCCACTACTACTTGTCGGTGCCGATATTTCCAGGGAAGAGCCAGAGTTTTATATTAGACTCTTGAAATTATGTGAACTGTTTTCGTTTCGAGTTTATGAAATGAATAGACGTCGATCTGATGTAGGGCTTTCGACATTTGCAGGAGCAGCAAATCAGCTATTTGAGGCTTATAATAATGGTAACGTTAAGACAATTGACGAAGCGAAATCTGATTCTATTAAAAAATTAAAGTCAAACATCAGTGAGTATGGAAATTGGCAAAAGTTTGAAAGCGAAATTGAAGAGCTTTTTAGGTCAGAAAAGAAAAGTGGATACTATTCGTGGAAGGGACTTCTTTATGCCTTATATGAATATGAAGAAATTTTAAGAGGTAATGAGGCTCCAAAATTAGACTATAATGAAATCACAAAGGAAAATTCTGTAGAACATATATATCCACAAACACCTGACCATGAATACTGGACGGATAGATTTGGTGATTTTAATAATGATGAGCGAAAAAGGAAATTACATTCATTAGGTAACTTTCTGCTTTTAACAAAGGGTAAAAACTCAAGAATCAAAAATTATCCATTTGACAAAAAAATAGCTGAGTATAAGATGAGTAATTATTCTGCTAATGAATTGGCAAAAAACCATTCAAATAATGAGTGGACCCCTGAAAAGATTGAAGAAAGAGAGAGTAAGCTTTTGCAATTCATATATGATCGATGGGATTTTGATAAGATCAATAATGCAGTGTTGGCAGAGGATGAAAAGGAATATATAGAAGATGAAGAAGAATTAAGTATTGAGACTGACAAATAGAATGTCTGATATCAAATTATTCTGTAATGATAAATAATGATCTTGTCATAAAGATGTTACCAGTTCTAAATGGAGATTGTATTTCAATAAACTTTCTCGGCAATGATCAAAATAGACATAACATAATAATAGATGGTGGTTTTCAAGGGACTTATCAGAATACTTTAAAGCAAGAAGTGCAGCGAGTTAAAGAGGGAGAGGAATTAATTGATCTACTTGTTGTAACTCACACTGATCAAGATCATATCGGAGGAATAATAAAACTTATCCAAGATTATGGAGAAGAGGGGTTGATAAAAAAAGTATGGTATAATTCTTCCTCTGGCGATCCTAATCTTGATTTTTCAGGCATGATTAGTATAAAAGATGGAATAAAGCTACGTGAATTATTATTAGAGCTTGGATTTCTTGAGGATATTCAAATTACAAATGAGTTAGACTCATTAGATTTAGCAGGTGCAAAACTTTCAGTTGTTTCTCCTGGTAGTAAAGAACTTGATAGAGTTATTGATGAGTTTGAAAAATTTAGTTCAGAAGAATCAATGATATCTTTGACTGAACCAGATCATGGATTTTCAGTAGAAAGATTAATTGAAAATGAATTTAATGAAGGTGATCAGCTCTATAATGCCTCAAGTATTGGTTTGCTAATGAGTTTGTGCGATATTAAAGTGCTTTTGTTATCTGATTGCGTGCCGTCAGTTATAATAAAATGGCTTAAAGAGAAAGGGTACTCAGAGAGTAATAAACTCAAAGTTGACTACATGTCAATGCCTCATCATGGAAGTAAGAGGAATATAAATGATGAGATGATTTCACTAATAGAATGTGAGAATTTTTTGATCAGCGCAAATGGATTGAATCGATATAATTTACCACATAAAGAAAGTTTAGCAAGAATTGTTCACAGTTCGATTAGTAGTAATCCTAAGTTTTATTTTAATTACGATAACGAAGTTTTAAGATCAATTTTTACAAAACAAGAAATAGAAGACTACAATATATCGTGCTTCTACGGGGATCATTCTAAAAATGGACTCACTATCACCAATTGAAATAATTAGTACATCTACCTGCAGAGTTAAAACACCAAACGGTAAAGGCACAGGAGTATTATTTAAAGTTGATCATTCTGATCAATCTTATTTATTGACAGCTAAACATTGTTTGCTTGGTGCATCTCTAAGTGAAGCATTGGATATAAATGATGTGCAATTAACTACTTTTGATCATTCAACATTATCTCTGAATGAAACTTGTGAAATTTATTATCCTGATGATTTAGATATAGCTCTTATAAAATTATATGCACAGCCAGAAATTCCAGCTTTGGGATTGCAACTTATAAACACGCATTATTTTAATGGGAAGTGTTCTTTCAAAGGCTATCCCAAAGCATATAATAATATCGAACAGATTGGGCTGAATGCAGAATATTCAGAAAACAATATACTAACTGTAAACACACCTCTATCCACTTTTGAAAGTGATCCGCTTTATAATGTGAAAGGATTTTCAGGGAGTGGCGTATTTTGCCATGATGGAGAAAATGTTTATTTGTCCGGCATCGTCACTAAGTATCTTGGAACATTTCAACGATTTCGTGTGGTTGACCTTTCCTTTTTGAAGAATGTTGAACATCTGGAAAAAGTAAATACGGATATTTTTTCTTCGCTTCCCGAAAATAAGGCCATCCAGAAGGACTTAGAAAAAATTACTGCCAAAAGTGAGAGAAACCTGGATTCAATAAAATCACTATTAGCTAATAAATATCATGTGGAACGTGATGAGATTAAAAAAGAGTTTAAAGGAAAAATTCAAAAGTTTGATGCCGTTGTAATAACCGGAAAAGCTGGAGTTGGTAAATCAGCTTTTGCAAAATCAATTTTAAAAGACCTATCTGCAGATCAGAAATATAATCCTATTGTTTTCAAAGCGGAAGAATTTGCTGTTTCATCATTAGATATCGTGTTTGATTATCTGGAAAATAACTTAGAAGCAGTACTAAAGGAGGTAGGAAGAGAACAGCAGTTGGTGATACTAATTGATAGCGCTGAAAAATTAATAGAGGTAGAAAATTATCATGCTCTGAAAGAATTCATTGGTGTAGTTAAAAAGCTTAAGGGTGTAAAGCTAATTATTTCGTGTCGTACGTATGCGTATCAGCAATTATTATATGACTTACACAATTACTTGCCTGCCTACAGAAGCATTGAAGTAAAGCGTTTCAGTAAAGAGGAATTAAAAAATGTGGCGACTGTTTTTCCCAAGATTGAGCCTTTGATTAATGAATCAAGGCTGAGTAAGATTTTGAGCCGTGCTTTTTATCTAAATTTGGCTGCATCTCATGCAGAGCAATTTCTGGAAGGAGGAAACCTCACAGAACCTGAGTTTAAAAGAATTATATGGGATGAAATAATATCTAAGAGATCCCAAGAGCGAGCCGCAATATTTGAGAAAATTGCTGTTGACCGTGCTATTAGTATGAAGCAGTTTATAAATGTTGAAGATGTTGACCAAAGTATCCTGGAGGATTTGAAAAAGGATGAGATTATTGAAGCTGAAGAGCAGTTACAAGAATCTTATAGGGCTACACATGATATCTATGAGGATATAGCTTTAGTACGGCATATAGAACGAGTATTCCAAAGGAAAAGATCTAAGATTGAATTTTTTGAAACGCTTGGAGGAAAGCAGCCAGCTATAAGAAGAGCTTTTCGGCTTTGGTTAATTGAATGCTTGGAAATCAATCCAGAAAGGCTTTCTGTATTGATAGAAGAAGTGATTAATAATGAAGAATTAGGGTCATTCTGGAAAGATGAGGTGTTAGTCTCAATTCTAAGATCAAACTATAGCGAGAGGTTCTTAAGAGATTACAATAAAACTGTTTCTGAGAATTCATTTCAACTTTTATTAGAACTAATGCAGCTTTTAAGAACTGCTTGTCAAGTACCAAATGAAGAGCTTTCAAGAATGGTAGCAGAGGCAGATATAGTTGATGGGGAAGCATCGGCTTTTCTTAAACCTGATGGATTTGGGTGGACAGTAATAATAGAATATATAAGAGATAACATTGATAGTCTTTCAGGCCATGTAAAAGTTATACTTGACCTAATTATTAAGGACTGGTCGAATAAATTAAGTTGGAGTGAGCCGCTCCCAAGAGAGGCAGAAGCGGTACGAGATATTTTAGTGCACTATATAAACTGTTTGAAAAAGTCAGTTAGTGAAGAAACTGACTTTCGCTTGTCTGATAAACATCTCGAGGGCATGGTCAAGTTATTAGTACGTATAACAAAGGTTTCAAAACAACCATTGGCAGAATTGATTAATGAATCGCTTTCATATCAACCCAAAAGGTTTGAAGAGCGCCAATTAAGAAGTTTGTACGATGAAATAACCAAGGTATGTCTATCAGGTATAAATTGTAGAAGTGTTTGCCAAGAATTACCTGATTTGGTTATTAGAATGGCTAAAAAAAATTGGTTAATAACAGAATCAGAGGAAGAAATATGGGGTAGTACTTTTGATATTGAAACGGATTTCGGAATTACAAGTGCTCATGAATTCTCCTATTTCCCCGCAAATATGTACAAAACCCCAGTACGGTTTTTACTATGGTTTCACCCCTGGAAAGCTCTAAATTTTATTGTGGAACTCATAAATCATGCTACAAATTCGTACGCCGAAAGTGAGAGAGGAAAAAGGAGCAATATAAAAGAAGTAACTATTACTAGTCTTCAAGGAGTTGAGTCGAAACAGTTAGGTAATGAAGTGATTTGGGGCATGTATCGGGGTTTTGTTGAATCAGTACCCTATTTAATTACAAGCGTATTGATGGCCTTAGAAGAGTGGCTTCTAGGCTTGTGTGACCCCCAAAGTAAAATACCTAATAAAGAATTAACTAAAATATTCGAGTATTTATTAACAAACTCTGAGAGTGTGGCATTGACAGCAGTACTTGCGTCTGTCTCAATATCTAATCCTGAGAAAATAGGGCGTAGTGCTTTACCTATTATTAGAGTTAAAGAATTTTATGATTGGGATCGGCGTAGGCTTATTGGAGATAAATCCCCGCTAGCTCCTTGGGATCGGGAATTGCCATTCGCTCAAAAACACGTTCATCAATTCAACGAGCTTCCACACCGAAAGAGACATCTCGAACAATTAGTATCTATGTTGCAGGTATATGGGTATTCAGAGGAAGTAAATAAAATTCTCGATAATTTTATGGAAGGTTCAGAAGGAGATCCTAATTGGCAATTGGTAATAAGCCGCATGGATTTTCGGAATTTTCGGGTGGATGAGTCAATAGAACTTCCTGAAGAAAATAAAGTGGCATTAACAGCGCAAATTGATCCAAAGCTAAAAGAAACAATAGATAACCAAGAAGAAACGAAGGAGTTATTAATTGGCAACCAAATGATGTCCATTACTAATTGGGCACTTATGGCTCTTGAAGGTAAAATTAATGATCCTACTTACGAAGAGTGGAAGGAGAAATTTGAGACATACAATGAAATTATGACCTCAAATTCTCAGTCAGTTTGGCCGTTCGGCGATCCGCTCAACATCGCTATTTGTGCATTGAAATTGTTTAGAGATAAAATTTCAAAAGACGAATTCTTGTGGTCTTTAGAAGTGATTATTGAGGTTTTAAAGTTTAAAATACTTAGACACTTAAATGGAGATTATATGTCTCCAATTGGAGCCTTGAGTAATCATTTAAATGTTTTCGTACCGCAAATCTTAAAACTTGATCTAACGGAGGGACAAAAAAAAGAAACTAAAGAATTGATCTTTCTTGCATTGATTCATTTCCAAAACCATGAACGAGAACAGGTAATCGAAGCGTTTAGAAATGAATTATGGGATATAGATTCTGCATTCGCTCAAAGCTGTGTAAATGGATTATTAGAATACTCCCAAAAGTATAGAGAGATAATTATTAGGCGAAGAACTGGCAATCAGAGCAATTACTCTATTGAAAAGTTAAAAAAAGAGTACTCTGGTTTAGTCGAAGATGTGGTTGAAGAAAATATTGATGCTAATTTACAGCAATATGAGATTACAGTGCATTCATTATATTATTTAATCCATGCCACGCAACTAATTCCTTATTCCACAGACAAGCAAAAACACATTGATTGTTATATCTATGTTTTTGAGGCGATAGTAACAGAATGTTTAATAAAAGAGGAGGGAATTTCTCACGGAAATATTTACACTGAAAAAAACCACTATCGTAGAGCTCTTTCTAATTTAATTTTGCTAACTGATGAAAAGTATGGGCATCAAATTTTTGATAGAATTCTAGATTATTTATTCGAAGAAAGACAGAAATGGGAACGCAAGTTAGAAGAATTCTTAGATAACACTCTTGAAGACATTATACATGCACAAACTGAAATAAATAGTAGCCAATTTTGGAAGTTTTGGGAAAAGCTTGAAAAAAAACTAAGAACGAAAAAGGAAGAGAGGATCTTAAAGCATCTATTTCTTTCTTCAAGATGGTGGCCTTCTAATCAACAAGATTGGGAGCCATTAGCAGGTAAAAAACTTTATTATAAGCAGCTTACAAATGAATTTGGAGTATATGCTTTTGACTCTGTCTTAAAATTACTTTCCGGAATAGGAACGGCTAAACTTTTACCTGATGGTATTAATTGGATAAAGCAAATTTTTGAGTCTAAAGCTGATTTGAAATCATTTACCGAAGAATCAGATAGGTTCTACTATTTAGAAAAGCTTATTGAAGCAGCAAATAAAATGTATCAAACACAGATCAAAAATGATCAAGATCTAAGAGTATCTTTCTTATTTATTCTGGACTTACTAATAGAGAATGGGAGTTCTAAGGCTTATAACATAAGAGAGAGGTTTATCTCGGTTGGTTAATTTTACCTTCGTTCCGGTGCTCTGCTCTGGGATACAAAATAGAGGCTCTGCCTCCAACTAATTTTTACGATGTTGCTAGATCTGCAAAAGAAGTATCTGAGTTAAAGTGGGATAAATTTGCAAAGTCAGGAATGCAAATAAAAAACGTGGATTGAAATACTCTTCAGGTAATGACGATCTTAGTTCACATCTATTTGCTAAGAGGATGCCGTAAACTGTCACCTCTTTTTAATATATTGTTGGAAACAATCAAACACACATGGCCGCAGCAGAAAAAATAAAACACCTAATCAGGAGCTTTGCTGAGAATGATGAGGCTCAGTTCTACTCTATTGCTATGCAAATAGCAGCATCTGAAGCTAGAAAAGGACATACCAATGTTGCCAATGAATTAAAAAAATTGGTTGAAGAGGCAAAATCTGAACGGAGCTCTTCTGCTGTTACCAATGTTTTACAGCATCCTGTTTCCAAAGAGCTAAGAGAGATCCAGTACCTGGTTGAACTTGTTCCTCATACCTATAAATTAAGTGATATGGTGCTTTCTACTCCCGTTCGGGAGACACTTGAAAGAATCATTAAAGAGCAGCAGAAATTTAATGAGCTCCGTCAATTCAATTTAATGCCCCGCCGGAAATTATTGTTAACTGGTCCGCCAGGTTGTGGCAAAACGATGACAGCTGAAGCACTTGCGTCTGAGTTAGCGATTCCCCTATTCTCTATACGTCTTGATGGCCTGATAAGTCGTTACATGGGGGAGACGATTGCGAAGCTAAAACAGATCTTCAATGTAATGAACACAAAGCGAGGGGTTTATCTTTTTGATGAATTTGACAGCATTGGTTCTAATCGCTCTTATGGGAATGATGTTGGAGAAATTAAACGGGTACTCAACAGTTTTTTGCTGTTTATTGAGAAGGATCGTTCCAATAGTTTGATTATTGCCGCTACAAACATGCAGGAATCATTGGATAAAGCATTATTTAGAAGGTTTGATGATATTATAGAATACCCGTTGCCCGATAAGGAAGAGATTGCGACCCTGTTGCAAAGAAATTTGAAGCAACATAAAGGTGTTAGCAAAAAAGAATTTCATGCACTTGCTGAAAAAGCGGTGGGGCTAAATTTTGCAGATATTACGAGAGCTTGTGATGAAGCTTTGAAAGAGATGATTATTTCTGGGAATGATAAAATTTCTACCGATTTAATAGAACAATTTATCGAGAGACGGCAAACCTTGAACCAATCTTAATGCATGGCTGATGAACAGTATCCACATCTAAAATTTGATCGTTTTTTTAAATCGGGGAATTTTGAAAACCCAAGGGGTGGTGGCTCCAAGTTTGAGGTTGTTCAAAGAATAAGAAGATCACATGGAGCTTCTGTAAAAAGACAGTTTTCAAGTGCTGTAAATGAATTTGAGAACCGAGCTAAAGAAGAAAATGAAGATCTATTCAATGAAGATATAATTTATCTTGAGTTTGAATCAGAACCCGGCTATCACTTTAAAACAGACAGTTTTGACAATGGACATGGTTATTACAAGCTGAGCTACAGCAGGGTTGAAAAAAGGTTAATAGAGGGGGAAGTCAAAGAAGTCCAAAAGATTGGTATCTACATCAATAAAAAAGGCGTTTCAAAATTTTTAGATAAAATTGAACAATTTCTTGATCCCGAAAAAGATACTAAAAAAGGTAACCCAAGGAACCAACCTCTTCTTGCAAACATAGCATCTATCAGGGCTGCTACACTTGAATGTTTTTGGACCGAACCGACCGATGCTTTTTCAGAGGAAGGGGAAAATGAATGGTGGGAAATTTGGCTAAGAAGGGATGAGATTAATTCGGATGAAAAAGAGGACGAGCATGTCAGGGAGCTTTTGCAAGAAGTTGGTGCTGATGTAGGTAATAGAAGAATTCTTTTTCCAGAGCATATCATAATCTTAGCGAAAGGTACCCCCGATCAACTTTCTCGCTCTTTGCTTTATAGTGATAAATTATCTGAGCTAAGAAAGCCAAAGGAAACATCTGAGTTTTTTTTAAGAGAAGAACTGGAAGACTCAGATGATTGGCTTGAGAATTTACAGAATCGAATAGAAGATCATACAATTGAAGAAAGTGTTTTTGTATGTGTATTAGATAGCGGGGTAAATCGCGGGCATCCACTTCTCTCTCCTTTTCTTTCAGATCGCGATATGCATAAAATAAAACCTGATTGGGATGATGCGGACTCTTATCGAAGAGGACATGGGACTCAAATGGCTGGGAATGTACTATATGGTGACCTTACGGAACATTTAACTGGTGATGAGCAGATACAGCTTTTCCACAAACTGGAATCTGTTAAAATCATTAATCCGGATGATCCTAACGATGAGAAGTTATATGGAGCGATAACTATTGAAGCGGCAAATCAACCGGTCGTACTAAATCCAGATAATAATCGAGTTTATTGTATGGCCGTTTCTTCCAGTGATCATGATCATGAGGGAGAGCCTTCATCTTGGTCATCTGCAGTTGATCAAATAGTTTATGGCGATGTGGAAGAACCAAATGAGAAGTCGCTTTTTTTAGTTTCTGCAGGAAATGCATGGCTTGATAACTATCGAGACTATCCTGCTAAGAATGAGCAAACTCTTGTCAATGACCCTTCCCAGGCATTTAATGCTTTAACTATTGCAGCTTATACAGAAAAGGGTCAAATAAATCCTGAAAAATACCCGGACAGTTTTCCGCTTGCAACCAGAGGTAGCCTTTCTCCATTTAGTACAACCGGCGTTCAATTAGATAAAAAATGGGCAAACAAACCAGATGTGGTCTTTGAAGGAGGTAATCTAGGGATAGGTCCACAAGGATTGATAGAACCAGATTCATTGAAATTGCTCTCGGTTGGAGCTGATTTTCAGCGGCATCCATTTTCTGACAATCATGCAACAAGTGCTGCAACTGCTCTAGCTTCAAAGTTTGCTGCGGAGCTATATTCTGAATACCGTGATTATTGGCCAGAAACCATTCGTGGTTTAATTATCCATTCGGCTGAATGGAATGATGTCATGAAAAGAGGGAATGGTCTTAATAACGTTGCAGAAAAAAGAAAGTTGATTCGAACATATGGCTATGGTGTACCAGATTTAGCAAGAGCACGATATAGTGCAAGTGATCGCCTGACATTAATATCGGAAAGGACTATTCAGCCTTATATTAGAGAGGGATCAAATGACCCAAAAATTAATCAATATCATTTATATGAATTACCTTGGCCAGTAGAAGCTTTGAATAGCTTATTCGATGAAGAGATTCGTGTTAATGTCACCCTTTCTTACTTCATTGAGCCAAATCCAGGAAAAAAAGAATATAGCCAGAGTTATTCTTATCAATCAGTTGGGCTACGATTCAAAATGTGCAGGCCAAACGAAACTGATGAAGAGTTTGCAGCAAGAGTAAATAAATTAGCGAGAGATGATGATTACGAATCTGATGGTTCAGAAGATTGGAAACTTGGTCCTGATGTAAGAGATAAAGGTTCGATTCATAGGGATTGGTTAATGACTACAGGGCCGGAACTTGCCACAAAGAACAAAATTGCGGTGTTCCCTGTCGGAGGATGGTGGAAAACACGGAAAAAACTGGAAAGATATGGTGAATCAGTTCGTTACAGCTTGATTGTGAGTATTGATGCACCAAATCAAGATATTGGTGTTGATTTGTATACTCCTGTTCAAAATCTCATAAGTGTTGATATTGAAACGTAGGGTATGAAATTGCGGTATTACCGGTTCATCCAGAAATGAAACAGGGGCCAAGCTGGGGGCCATGCTACAGAAATAAGCCTTAATGTTGCTGGAAGGCCGGTTTTTATAATTTCGAGAGGGGCCATGCTTTATTCCAATTTCTAACTGATATTTGGATTATTCGGTTACCTATTACTTATAAGTGTATTTGCAAAACGTTTATTTAGGATAAGTAATTAGGTGAATATTAGAGTTCTTCTAAGTTGCTATTCATTGAATTTGTTCATTAATTATGAGTGTTCACGATTCGTGAACAAGATAAAAAAGTGAACAAATGAATCAAGCTATCCTCGAAAAAGCACTTGCGAATCTTCCAGCAGAGATCGGTCATGAGACGGAATGGGAGACCTACGTCCCTGATAATAATTTCAGAGTTGATGCCAAAGTAACATTCAACCCACATAGAAAGAAAGCCATTGTCCGAAATGCGGAGATCAAAAAGGAGATTCGTAAACACCATATTCCCCAATTGAAAGAGCTACAGGATAAAATAGGTCCCATAATGTTGGTGGCTGAAAGACTATATCCTAACATAAAGATGCTCTTGAATGAGGCGGGGATTGATTGGATAGATGTGGCCGGAAACATTCATTTAGAAGAAGCGGAAACGCTTATATGGATTGATCGTCATACCACAACTCCCATTCAGCAAAAGAAAAACCGGGCTTTTACCAAAACCGGATTAAAAGTGGTTTTCCTCTTTCTTCATGATGAAACTTGGCTAAATAAAACGTATCGGGAAATAGCTGAGGCAGCGGATGTCGCACTGGGAAACATTAAGCATGTCTTGGATGGGCTGAAAGACCATGAATTTATATATGCCAAAAATAAAGACGTAATTAAGCTAAAAAACAGAGATAAGCTTTTAGATCAATGGATTACAGCCTTTGCGGATGAACTCAAACCTCGTATTCAAAAAGGTCGATATACATTCATGAATAAAGATGTTGAGCAGAACTGGAAGGAATTACCACTAGATGATCATGATATGTGGGGAGGTGAACCGGCAGCTGATCTCTTAACGAATGACCTCAAACCTATGGAGTACACACTCTATACCCAAAAGAATCGGGCTGAGCTCATGAAAAAGTTTAAGCTAGTTCCCGATGAAAATGGTAAAGTTGAAATCAGGGAACCTTACTGGACGGTAGAGAATGGGCTTCCAAATATAGCTCCTCGCATTGTTGTTTATACTGATTTAATGGTTACCGGTGACCCAAGAAATATCAAAATAGCTGAAGAAATTTATGCGGAAGCCCCTACAGATAAAGCTTGAAGATCTGCGGCAAGATCAGCTAAAAGAGCTGCTACAAGTAGTAGAAAAAGTGTTCATACAAAGTGAAGTAGATTTCTATCTGCTTGGAGCTATCGCAAGGGATACCTGGTATGCTAAAGAACAAATTGAGTCTCGGGCTACACGTGATGTTGATTTTGCTGTTTATATATCAGAAAAGGAGAAATATGACGAGGTTTTAGAAGAGCTCATTAACAATCATGGGTTCAATGAAATAAAAGATGTTCCTTTTCGTCTCCAGACACCATTTACTTTTACTATCGATATCATTCCATTTGGTGAAATCAGTATAGATGAGGCCGTTATACCTGATGAGAGCTGGGATAGACCAATTTTTGTGAACGGCTTTGAAGAGATATTCAAGAAAGCAACGATCCAAGTTAAAGACGAAGGTGATAATCTGGAGTTTAAGGTGGCAACGCTTCCAGCCATCCTATTATTAAAATTGATTGCATATGATGATCGTCCTGAAAAGCGGACCCAAGATCCCCAAGACATTGCTCAAATCATTATAAATTATTTTGAAGTTGAAAAGGAGATGATCTGGGAAGAGCATCATGATCTATTTGATGAAGATTCAGATCTGATTGAAATTGGAGTTAGGGTAATAGGTCGTGAAATCAGTGAAATATTGAGTGAAAATAAAACACTGAAAGATCGGGTATTAAACATTTTATCTCTTGAGGATCGGGTCCAAAAAAATATGGCGGAAGCTATGGTAAATGATGATTTGACCTTAGAAAAAGTTGAAGGTTGGTTTACTCTTATAAAAGAGGAAATTGAGGAAGAATAGTTTAATCCATTCGACAAACCTATAGGTTGTTCACTTTTTTATCTTGTTCACGAATCGTGAACATTAGTAATTAGTGAACATATTGTATTACACCCACCTTTATTTTCTTCAAAACAGTTAGAAATCATAAAAAACGTTTAGAATTGGGGCTTTTTTGTCAAAAACGTTTATATCTGAGTGAATTTTTTAATAACGGTTAGGGAGAGCATAGTTTTCTACAAATGGTGGCTTTTTTCAGTACCTGAATGGAGAATAACTGAGAAAACGAACAAGTTACCGAGCAACCTACCGGGCAAGCTGGTGTGGAAGTAAGTGGGGAAGCTACTGGGGAACCTGAGTAGTAGTGCAAAGGGCCATGTTGGGGCCAAGCTAGGGGCCTTGCTAAAGAAAAAGCTTTAATCTAGCTGAAAGACGGTTTTTCTATTTTCGAGAGGGGCCATGCTTTATTCCAAAATCTAAAATATTTGGATCATTAGGTTTTTAATTATCAAGAAGTGAATTCCAATGAAAAACACATATGATTTCTGAAAATCGTATATAAAAAGCCATTTTTATGAAAAACGTATATATGGTCGATTATATGAAAAGCAGATGTTAGAATCTCTGAGTTTGTAAACTATGGCCCTCTTAAAACCCGATAATTAAATTAAAGGGCTCACTAAACCCCGAAAATTAAATAATAGCTTACTTTTTTCGTTACTAACTCCCATTTATTTAAGAAAAACGCAGAAAGGTTTAATAAGGGCGGTTGTTATTTAATTTTTATGTAGTTTTCTTAAATAATATCAGGCAAAAGTCTTAGAGGAATACGTCATGCGATCATTAGTGCTACTATTTTCGATTTTGTTTTTCTTTTCATCCTGTGATGAGTTGCCATTTCTTAGTGCAGGAAGCGGAACTAATGATGCCATGAAGCTTAAAGTGACTGCTGACAACATAGAAGTTATGCAGCATATCGAAGCAGATTTCATCTTCACGAATGTGACCAATAAAAAAGTAGAGTATGGATTCCCATCAAGCTGCCAACATGGATTTAAAGTGAAGAAAGGTGATGAAGTGCTTTTCAACAGTCAGTATGCATATGCATGTTTGACTGTAGTAACTAGCTTTGAATTAGCCCCAGGAGAGAGCAAAACGTTCAAAATTGATTTGAGCAATGGTGGGGACTATGAATACCTTGAGTCCGGGATTTATACCTTAGAAGCTTTTCTGTTAACTGAAGACAGCGACACGGTTTCAACTACTTTTGAAGTTGAGTAGGTTACTGATCTGGAATTCTAAGGAGTTATATGAGTAAACTGGAATAAAACAGCATTCCTGATATCTCATTTATTCTAAAATAATCTACCTATTTACGAAATAGCTCAATTCCTTTAAACTATTCGTGACTAGTAATGTTCAATATTTGAAACTAAATTGCATATAATCGTTTCAAATATGAATAACTATGAAAAATAAACGACCTATTCTGCTACCAAAATATGAGCGTGCGCTAAAGCAGGTTGGTGAACAGTTTAAGCTGGCTCGTCTCCGTCGTAAACTCAGCTATGGAGCAAGTATCGGAACGGGCCAATATCGCTAAATCAACTTTATGGCGTATTGAGAAAGGTGATCCCGGTGTTGCTATGGGAAATTATTATCAGGTCTTGATAGCACTTAGCCTGGATAAAGATATTCTTCAACTGGCAAGTGATGATATTTTTGGAAGAAAACTTCAGGATATAGAACTAATGTCCAAGAAGAAGGGCTAAATGAGAAATAAGGGTTCAAAGTAATACCCCCAAATAATTCTGTGGAGTTATATGAGTAAACCGGAATAAAACAGCATTCCTGACAGCTCATTTATTCCAAAATAAGTCTACTCACAAACAAAATAGCCCAATTCTTTTAAACTATTCTCCAAAAGGGCTTTGTAATTGCAACAAACAGCGATTTGCAATTCGCGAATCACGAATTATTTCAACTATTCCTCAATTCTTTCGAAGTAAAAGCAGTAATCGTTAATTAACGAAATTGGCTATACCTTATATCCTCATTGGTGGTCATTTAAGGTAGAAACGCTCCAAAAAATCAGTAATTAACGAAAATTATTAGCCTAAATGTGGCCTAATTAGGGTGATTTATTTTAGGGAATCAGTAAATAATGATTGGGTGGTCATCATCTAGGCGATATTTCCTTCAAAAAAAAGAAAGAAAAACCTATGCTAAGCTGCTAAACACTGCTAAGTTTTTTAAAAGATAGGCTCGTTTATATAAAAGAAGGGATATAAGCTTTAGCAAAGATTTAAAGAAAATGCTAAGAACTGCTAAAGTGTGCTAGAAATTTTAGCGTCTCTTAGCACCTGTTAGCAGACCTTAGCAGTTAGTTATTTGTAAAGAAATGAGGATTTAATGAGTGTATGAATGGATTTTGGGTCAATCTTAGCAGTTTAGCAGAAAAAGGCATGAATTTGTTTAAACTTTTAAGCGCTTAATCTTCCGGCTCGTTGTTGTTCGTATTCCTTGGCCTTGGCGATGAGCTCCTGAAGCATTCCTTTCTCGTTGAGCTGGTCCACACGAAGCACATAACAGCGCAGATTACTTTCTTTCGGCTCATCAATGGATTTGGTTAGGAAGACCTGCACGCTGTTATTCAAAAAGTAGCTGCTGTTTTGCAGTTTGGCTTCTAAGGTGTTGAGATTTGTTTGGCGGGTAACATCTGACTTCGCATCCTGAAGCGAATACCAAATTCGTTTTGGATGCAGATACAGAACTTCTCCCTGATACACTTTCCCATTGGAATCAGTGAAAGCCTCAAAAGGTTTGTAGCGAAAGTGCCGGTGATCAAGTACAAAGAATCGCCGGTTGAACTCAGAGTTAGGATCTACTTTTTGGGTAGCGTAATGCTCCAGTGTATCAAAAAACTCATGCAGGGGATTGGATTCTTTTTGTAGTGCCTCTTCCTTATGAATGGCTTCATAAATTTCAGTTTTAAGGGCTCCGAATTCATTCGACCAATGTTGTAGGTCGGGGAGAATGTAGGGTACACATTGAATACCGGCCATCACATAGCTCCAGTTGTTCACAGTTCGTCCCTGGAACCCCTGATCGGCGAGGGCTTTTTTGTTGCCATTGAGGAAGTCCATGAAGAAACCGCGCACATTTTCGTAATCTTTGAGCACCAAAGCGGTGAATTCAGAGAATCTGGGGGTTGAGCGCACGACATTAGGTATCATATCCAACTCATTTCGTTTCAAAAATTTGGAATAATTGAGCACAATGAGTCGGGATAACACCGCCGGATCGGTGGGTTTATCGTTTCCGGTCATGACTACACAAGCTTTCATCCGGGTGTCAATGGTTTGATTATCCGTGCTCTTCTTAGCCATCGAGGTTCCAATGCGGTGATACCAGTTCAAGATCGGACTGGTTAAATCCGGAACCTGACTGTTGGTCTCATGATTACGGTAATCATCCAGAAAGAAGGGAAAGGAGGTAGGGAGCGTCATGTTTCGGATCAGTCCCTTGATGGTATTTTGCTTGGACACGGACTGACGGTTTCCATTGCGGTAGCCAAACAATGACATGAACCAGTCCATACTGGAGCTTTTCCCGGTACCACGTTCCCCAAATTTGAACATCAGTGGAAAGGCTCCGTCCTGTTCTTTGATATCACGACTAAATAAACAAGCAATAGCATAACCCAATGTAGCTCTCACGTTAAGTTTTCCGTTAAAAGATTCCCACATCATGAATTTTTCAGCCAGAAAACGAGCGGAGGCAACGTCATCCGTTGGCATTGAAATGATAGGAGGTTGTACCAATTCGCTTCCGGTCGGACAAACCAATAACTGCCTGCCTTTCTGAATTCTGTTTTCTTCATTGGCTGGATAAAACCGTTGCTTGTTAACATCAAAGAGTCCGTTTTCGAAAAGAAATTCTCCGGGTTTATACTCGCCCCAGCTGGTGATCATCTTCACCGTTGGGTACTCCTGATCATTGATCAGAAACTCATGGAAACGATCAAACACATCATTGTTTCCAATAAACTTCACGAAACCCTTGGACACGAGAAAACTGGAGAACCGTGTTTTGGTTGTAAGCTCCTCAAAGGTGGCAATAGTGATGACGTCTTTATCAAGTCGATTGGTAAGCCGGAGTCGGTAACGCACTTCTTTATCGTCCTCAGTTTGTCCGGGTTGATCGATCATATGTTCGATAGCTTCCTGTACAATCACTTCACAGTCCACAATCTTGATTAGTAATTTCAGATACTCCTCACGGTCATCGGGAATATCTTTCTTATACATGAATGGATGCACATAGCAGGCTCCATCCATGTTCCTGATACAGGGAGAGATGTATGACTTTTCCTTCTCTACTAACTGGTCCTCTTTGATCTGAGTAAGTTGTTCATGCAGTTTTTCCGAAGCCTGTAAATTCTCACCAACGGCTTGTAGCTTGCGTTTTGAAGGTGGTTTCTTGCTTTGCTTGCCTTTTCGGAGCGCTTTCGGAATCCACCCGGTTTCTTTGGCAGTGCTGTAGATCGAATCGTTTAAATATTTATCGGGAAACTGTAGTTGGTAGGGGGTTAGATTTGATTCCTCCCAAAATTCATCGAAGTTCTTTGGAAGATTATTTTTGGTCTTAAAGAGCCACTCCCTGGCCAGATCTTTTCCTTCTTCGTCATATACAGCCTTGAGTGCTTTGCAAAGAATGGTTTGATCAAATTGAGCCGGGAGGTAGTAAATGGCATCTTTTAAGTCGGTAGAGTGATGGGATTCAGTGGTTACTGGATATTCTTTTTCCATAGTTTTTTGAAAATGTTTAAAAAAATGGGAGCCATAGTTGAAGACTCCCTTGAGATTAGAGTTCAGACGAGGCTTTTATTTTCTGGCTGATTTCCTGAAGGTCTCTCCAACTATATTGAAATCCACGCTTTGTTTTGATGTATGCAATGCCATGCAATTTCCTAAGTAAAGCCAGATTTGAGTCGCTTATATCAAAGATTCTTTTTGCTTCTTCTTCGCCAATTAAAATGGTAATGTCTGTGTTTATTTGGCTTGCTACCCGAAGACGAGTAATAGGAGCTAACTCAGGTGGACTATCGGTTATGAACCTTTCTATATGTCGAACGAGCAGTTCAGCATCTGATTCGTTCTTTAGACTCTTAACATCTTCGATTCTTTTTACCAATAGAGTTGCATCAAGAGAAACATACCTTTGATCAACTATAGAGGCGTGGAGAGGCCATACAAAAACATATGAGCTTAGTATCTTTTTGCAAATCTCGTCATCACTCATGGTATTATTTTTCATCTTAATACTCTCCCAAGTTGATGAGTGAACGTTCCTGGGTTAATTGAGGTCTTTTAGCTCGACGAATACGTAATGCTTTAGCCGCGTTTTGTAAATCTTGATGAGACCAAAGTCTTCGTCCTCCGATCTTTTCCGGAACGGGGATGGATTTTGCCCGAAGGAGGTTATCCAGGTCGTAGTAGTTAACTTCCTGTTTGAGTTGTTGGGAAAGGTATTCGGCTGCTTCGCCTGATGTTAGGTAATCGTTTAGTCTCATTTGATTTCATATTTAATTAAAGTTTGGAGCGACCAAGTGAATAGAATCACGTTGATCGCTGTACCAAACTTCTGGATAAATCGAAATGAATTTTCCGCTGGAGAGATTATTTCATTAGCGGAGTTGGAACTTTACTTAGAATTAAGATTGATGAGGCTTTCTGTACGAACTCTAGGTACAGGTGTATTATATGCAGGGTTCTCTTTGATGTATAGGTCGTAGGTGATTTTCCTGTAGTAGATTTCCCACATATATTTTAGAAGAGCAGTACTTAGTATATGTTCGCTTTCCCCTAACTTGGCAACATCATATACTGGGTGAATGTTTAATGGTCTGCGAAGTAAATTAAACTCATTTGAGATAAAATCTTGTTCGATATCGAAGAATTGATATTCGGCTAATAACTTACAAAGTTGATTAAGTGTAAATTCAGTATGTACATGTTTAGGTCTTGTGTCATCGCTAGCTGATGTTATCTGAAATCGTGTATTTTCAATACATTGAAATATCATTATTTCGATATATAAAGACATAAGACCTTGTTCAATGGCTATAACCGGAAGAAGTCCTTTAGCTATTTCCGGCCATAATTTGAAGTCAATTTTTTGCAAGTATAACATCCACATGTATTCATATCTATTAGCCAGGACATCTATATATCTTGAAGGATTGATAAATAAATCAGTGGCTTGATGATCTTCTGAAGAAACTTTTAAATAGAAAAATTCCTTGGCAATTTCCGGATTGGTCGGTATTGACAACCATTTATAATCACTAAAAAACCCATTCTTTATTTCAGAGGATAAACAAGCATTGTACTTTAAAATAAATTTCTTAATGATAGTATTGTAACTTTTCAAAGTTTCATCAGAGACATTATCCTTAAGCTCATCAATCAAAAGTTGAATATATGAATAGAATGGTGTTTCACTCTCCTGTATAGAACTAAGAAACTTAATTGGGTTGTTTTCAAACATTGATATGCTTTTCAGAACAGAATTATAAAAAGGGTCATAGAATTCGTTTAGGTAGTGTAGTGTATCATTATCCTTATCAGGATTGTACATGTCGTATCTTGATTGTAATAGACAGTTTTTTTGGGAGTCAACTGAACCGTCGTAAGTCATATAAGGTCGAATAGTATGTATAACCTTGCCCACGGTATCATACACCTTTCGCATCTCTGAAAATTTGTTCCCCAACTCCATACCCTCAAAGTATGCATAGTAAGCTTTCTCACTCATACCAGTGACTTGTTGTATAGCGTCCTTTATGTGGTTATAGCCGTCGCCTCGTTTGGAAGTGTAGGTGATGCCCTCCGATTTAATAGTGGTCTCGTTATTGCTCAGAAATTTGAGAAGATCAGCGAGTCTTTTCTCATGTAGTCCGGCCTGCTCAGGTTTTTTAGACTGTTTTTTGCTCATTCATTGAAATTATTGGGTAAAAAAGGGGGAATAGTTACCAGATAGTTACCAAAAACCCTGAATTTACTGGGGTTGAAAAAAAGTCGGGGATGATAGGCAAAACCTAAGAAAAGTGGAAAAGAACTTTGACGAAGTAGTAAGTAAAACCTTATATTTAAGTCTGTTTTTAAAAACAGCAGAACGAAACCGTTCTTTAACATAATGAGCAGTGCAATTCGTTACCTCGGAGTTACCAGGTAGTTACCAAAACTTGGTCAAAAAGGGGTGAATTAGTACGATTTACGTTCTAATTGCGAAAATTGAAATCTGCTGTAAGTCACTGAAATAAAGTGATTTAAACTTATGCCGTGGTAGCTCAGATGGTTAGAGCGCACGACTCATAATCGTGAGGTCGACGGTTCAATTCCGTCCCACGGTACAAAAAATAAATCAAGCCTGATTCGTAAGCGAGTCAGGCTTTTTTATTTTCTAATAAGATTGTGAATCTTCATATTAGACTTTCTTATTAACTATATAACTCCCGGGATGAAAAAATCTGAACAATACGAAATGGCGCTGCTGGCTGAAAAGGCGTTGGGGAAAGCCGAGGCAAAGTATGCCGAGCTGATGTATGAGCTTAAGCAGGAAGAGGAATATAAGGCAAGTAACCTTGCTGTTTCTGTTCATGATTCCATTCGAAATCTATCCCGTAAAGTGGAAGCCTACCTGAAAGATCAGATCTCAATCGATAAGCTGATTGATGAATTCGTGTTTGAGTACGATATCATCGACGGGGAGATGGAAATCGAAAAAGAAGCTTCTCCCAGGATAAAACGCCTTGCCAAACGGCTGCTTTCCAGCTACGAAGATTTTATCATTAAGGTAGGTGGGAAAAGAAAGCTCAAAAAGCTGGAAAACACCGAAGTGCTTGCCTATCCCAAAAAATCAAAGCGGAAAGCGTACCTGTTTTGGCTGGTTGGGTTTTTCGGCATCCTTGGCTTCCACCGTTTTTACCTGGGGCGAACCGGAACCGGTATCGGGTGGCTGCTTACCGGAGGGTTGATGGGCTTTGGCGCACTTTATGATCTGTTTGCTCTATCAAAAATGGTGGAGGAGCAGAATATGTATAATGAACTGCGATCTGCCAAATTGAAGCAACTGGCAGGAGAATAACAGCATTTCAGGAAAATTCAGACACAAAAAAAGCTGACGCCAAATCAATGGTCGTCAGCTAATATCATCTACAGACGGCTATTACCCCATTTGCACTATAAACATACATTTAAGCAGGAAACCCGTCAATGGAGGGATTTACGTAATTTTTCTACGTAGAAACACGTACGTGCCGAACATTGAACATTGATTAAAGAACATTGAATCTTGAAGTTAGGTGATCAATTCTGATTTCAATGTTGAGTGTTCACTATTGACTATTCAATGTACTATAAAAGTGCTTGTTCATTCTCCATCGCAAAGCGGACCAAAGCGGCTGTATTTTTCAGCTTTAATTTCTTCAGTAAATTTGTCCGGTGCTTTTCAACGGTGCGGGGACTGATGTAAAGCTTGGATGCAATTTCGGTGCTGGTGAGTCCTTCCGTGAGAAGTCCCAATATCTCCCGTTCGCGATTGGTAATGGATTTAATAGGATCGCCTGGACGTTTCTTTTTCTTGGCCAAGCGGATGTACTCCTCGGTCATCATTCGGGAGAATTGTTTACCAAGAAAACGTTCGCCTTCCGAGACTTTCTCTGCTGCATCTATCAGTTCAAGGTGATGGGCCGATTTATGAATCAGGCCAAAGGCACCGGAATCCAAAAATTCGTTGAGGGTCTTTTGATCGGTGTCGTCGGCAAGCAGCAGGATGTTGGCATCCGGGTTTTTTGAGATAATCTTCCGGGCGATGATAATGCCTTCCATCTCAGGCATGGAAAAAGAAAGGATACATAATTGGGGCTTCACGCTCTCGAAAGCAGTAAGCACAAGAGCGCCATTGTCAATCTCGCTGCAAATATTAAATGCACCGTGATCTCGCAAAATGGAGCTCAGTCCATACCTGAAAATTTCGTTGCCGTCCGCAACAATTGTATCAATTTTAGACATTTTACCTCCCCAGGCAGAATGGTTTTTTCTCCGACCCACGCGGAGAAAGGACAGATAATGTAGGTAAAAATGAGGGAAGTTCGCCAATTAAAATTTTTAGGCGGGTTTTGTTGGCCTATTTATCCTTCATTTAATCAAGTTCCATAATATCCAGCTGTTGATACCGGATTTCACTGTCCACAGTACCGTTCGAATCCAATTGGTGGAAACCAGCTTTTTGATGGCGCTATCATCTTTGCTTTTTTCGAGTTCTGAATGAGCCGGAACGGAAAATAGTCCGGTAGCTGCCCAGATCAGGACTACGATATAGAAGCCGACCGCGTTCAGTGACAACCAGCCATCGATCCAGGCAAGGCCAAAGGAGGAGGTGATTTCAGCTACCATAACCGGGATCACAATCTTGTCGATGCTGTGTACATGATGATGTTGAAAGGCCGGGAAATTATCGGTTCCCACAAAATGAAAAGATGGGTAGTGAACCAATTGAACCGTCCAGATGAGTCCCGCCATAAAGAAGGAGGAAAAGGTGTTAATCAAAAAAATCAGTTCATATGACATTGGAGTAAGCGATTCGTTTACATTATGTGTATTTTCAGCGCCTCATAAACCAAAAGTTTTTCACTTACGATTCATCGAAACGAATGACCCTTAAAAGAACACATACCTGCGGAGAACTTACCGCAAAAAATATTGGCGACGAAGTAATTTTAAACGGATGGGTTGGCCCGCGCCGCGATTTAGGCGGTGTAATTTTTATTGATTTGAGAGACCGCTATGGCGTAACCCAGGTTGTTTTTACTGAAGATGACGATCAGCTGCATGAAAAAGCGGAGCAGCTTCGATCCGAATATGTGATTGGGATTAAAGGGAAAGTTATTACGCGGGGTGAGGGGAACATCAACCCGAAACTGCCAACCGGTGAAATTGAGATTGAAGCTTCTGAGCTGGTGATCTATTCGGAGGCCGAGACCACCCCGTTCGAGATCAAAGATGACATCAAGACCAACGAAGATACACGCCTTAAGTACCGGTACCTGGATTTACGCCGCCCGGAAGTACAGCAAAAGCTGATGCTGCGCTCTAAATTCTATCAGTCGGTGCGTTCTTTTTATCACGAGTGTGATTTTGCTGAAGTGGAAACCCCTGTTTTGATGCGCAGTACCCCGGAAGGCGCCCGCGACTATTTGGTGCCCAGCCGAGTAAATCCCGGTAAGTTTTTTGCCCTGCCTCAGAGTCCGCAGACCTATAAGCAGCTGCTGATGGTTTCCGGTTATGACCGGTATTTTCAGATTGTGAAGTGTTTCCGGGATGAGGACTTGCGTGCCGATCGTCAGCCTGAGTTTACCCAGATTGATGTGGAGATGAGCTTTGTGGATGAGGAGGATATCTACAGCCACCATGAGCAATTAATGAAAAAGGTATTCAAAGAAACTATTGGGGCAGAGATAGAGACGCCTTTTCCGCGAATGACCTATAACGAGGCTATGAACACCTATGGCAGCGATAAGCCGGACACCCGGTTTGGACTGGAGTTCGCCGATTTTTCTGAGATTGTGAAAGATGCTGAGTTCAAAGTGTTTTCCGGAACCGTAAAAAACGGCGGTGGCGTGGTTGGTATTACCGTGCCCGGACAAGGAGATATGGGCCGAGGAGCCATTGACCGACTCACCGATCGTGTGAAAGAGGAAACCGGTGCCGGAGGGCTGATCTACATCAAGATGCAGGAAGACGGTCCACTTTGCAGCGTAGCGAAATTCCTGACGGATGAAATTGTAGAGCAGATGGTGGAAGAAGCAGGAGCCGGGCAAGGGGATCTTGTGTTAATTCTTGCCGGACCGAAGCCGGATGTGCTCAAACAACTGGGCCAGCTTCGCCTGATGATGGGCAAAGAGTTTAACCTGATTGATGAATCAAAGTACAACTTCCTGTGGGTAACGGAATTTCCACTGCTGGAGTGGGATGAAGAGACTCGCCGCTACCACGCCATGCATCATCCGTTCACTTCTCCAAAAGCGGAAGATGTGGAGCTGATGGATTCTGATCCGGCTAAAGTACGAGCCCGAGCCTACGATCTGGTATTGAATGGGAATGAAATTGGCGGCGGATCGATTAGGATTCATGACCAAAAAATGCAGAGCAGAATGTTTGAGCTGCTGGGAATTGGCGACAAAGAAGCCCGGGAGAAATTCGGTTTCCTGCTGGATGCCTTTAAATACGGTGCACCACCACACGGCGGAATTGCTTTTGGCGTAGATCGTATTGTGATGTTGCTGACCGGCGCGAAGAGC
This sequence comes from Gracilimonas sp., assembly GCF_017641085.1. Classification (NCBI taxonomy): domain Bacteria; kingdom Pseudomonadati; phylum Balneolota; class Balneolia; order Balneolales; family Balneolaceae; genus Gracilimonas; species Gracilimonas sp. The sequence continues at coordinate 87,189 of NZ_JAEPPI010000003.1, forward strand.
CTCCGTGATGTAATCGCTTTCCCGAAAAACCAGAAAGCGCAAAGTATGATGGATAATTCACCGGATGTGGTGGACGAAGATCAGCTTGATGAACTGCATATTTCCATTAAGAAAAATATTAAGGACCAACTATTGTGAAAACCGCTGGAATTGATGGCTGTAAAGCAGGCTGGATCCTCATCACTTTTGATGAAGGGGAAGAAAAATACGAGGTACTTCGTGACCGGGAAGCACTGAAAGAAGCTTTTGAAACCTATGATCGGGTTTTCATCGATATGCCGATTGGCCTTGAAGATGAAGATTATACCCGGGAAGCCGATGCCCTGCTTCGGAAAAAACTAGGGGGCGAATATGCATCCAGTGTATTCAGTCCGCCTATACGTCCGGCATTAACTGCTCCTTCGTATGTGGAAGCCAATATGATCAGCCATGAATACACCGATAAAAAGCTGACCCTGCAGGCCTGGAACATCACTCCGAAAATTCAAATGGTGGATGAGCTGCTTAGGGCAGATAAAGAGTTGGTGGATAAGGTGTTGGAAGCTCACCCGGAGCTGCTGTTTCAGAAGTTAAACGGCGGGATGATTTATCAGAAGAAGAACCTGAAGAAGGGGATTAAGCATCGGTTAAAGCTTATCGAAGACCGGGAGCCTATAGCTGAGGACTTTTTCCGTGATATCAAGGAAGATTTCCGGCGCAATGAAGTGGAAGAAGACGATATTGTGGATGCTATGGTGCTCGCCTACTGCGCCAAGATTTCGGAGGAAGAAGGCATCAAAACACTGCCCGAGGAATTTGAACACGATTCCGAAGGCATGCGCAAAGCGGTACACTACGTGTAGAACATCCAATAAGGAACACCTAACTTTAAACTTTTAAGTTCGGCGTTCTGAAAATCAAACACTCAGTTGAATGTTCATCATTCGATGTTCCATGTTGGATGTTCTAATCTTTGCTTTTGAGGATTTTCTTGTACTTCACCCCCGCTTTGTACACGCGGTTGATTCCGTTGAAAGCAGCAATTCGATAAGCTTCACTGTAAGTCGGGTAGTTCAAAACGTGATTTATAAAGTATCGGATATCTCCGCCTAACGACATAACCGCTTGCCCGAGGTGAATCAGGTCGCTGGCACGCTCCCCTAAAATGTGAATTCCCACCAGTTTTAAGGTCTCGGTTTCAAAAACCAGTTTTAACAATCCATCCTGCTGGTTACTGATATCTCCCTGGGTAATATTTTTGTAATAAGCTCTTCCAACCGTTACATCCAGTCCTTCTGCTTTTGCTTCTTTTTCGGTGAGGCCAATGCTGGCAATTTCGGGAATCGAATAAATTGCTTGTGGAATCTCGGGGGGCACATCCAGCGCTTCAATGCCAAACATACGGCAAGAGGCAATCCGGCCTTCTGAAAAGGCAGAAGAGGCCATTGCGGGAAATCCTTTAACATCGCCGCCGGCATAGATATTAGGCACCGAAGATTGATTATCGTTGTTAACAATTACATACCCTTCCTCATCAAGTTCTACGCCTACTTCTCCAAGACCGAGGTTGTCGGTATTGGGAACTTTACCTCCAAGATAAAGCACGTGTTCAGTTTCGATTACTCTGTCACGGCCGCCTTCATTATCATTTCGCAGGTTGTATTTAACCTCGGTAGTGTTTCGAAGGGCGTTGGGGTTGATTTCAATATTCTCAGCATTTGAGAAAACTTCAATTTTCTGCGTTTCTAAAATTTGCTGGAGCTGTTCAGAGATCTCATTATCTAAAAAGGGGAGAAAACTGTCCTTTTCGTTTAGGATCGAAACCCGGCTTCCCAGGTTAGAAAATGTAGTGGCATATTCGAGCGCCCGAACTCCAGACCCCACAACAACCAGCCGGCGGGGAATATGAGAAAGCGTAAGGATGGAGGTATAGTCAAACACCTTGTCATGATCCAGGTCAAAGCCTGTTGGTTTTACAGGTTTGCTGCCGGTTGCAACCAATATATACTCGGCCGAATATGTTTTTTTGGTTCCATCGGTGGTTTCAACTTCCACTTCATGCTCGCTATTCAGCTTGCCGTGTCCACGAACAGTATCAATTTCATTTTTATCAAAATCGGTTTTAACCTTCGTATTCTTGCTTTCCAGAATCTGGTTTTTGTACATCAGCAGGTCGGCCATCTGGTGGTGCTGGTAGGCTTTTTCTTTGGCCAGGTCTTTAAACTGATTTTGAAAGCGCTGGATGATGCGCGCTGTTTCGCGGAGGGCTTTGCTCGGGATAGTGCCGGAGTTGATCCAGGTTCCCCCAAAAGAATCTTCGTTGGCTTCAATTACCAACACTTTTTTGTCGAACTTAGAGCTCTGCATAGCGCAGGAAAAACCGGCGGGTCCGCTACCAATAACAATAACGTCGTAATCGTACTTCATAAATAAACTGAGTGAGTGTGTGAACCCCAAAGATACTTCAATTTTAAGAGGATTTCAGAGCTACATTTACTCATAGTGTTAACATATCTAAAAGATAGATTGTTTAGATGGAGGCAGGAACGAATTTTAGCGGGGTATTGCTTATGTTTGGGAACGATAAATTAAAGGCGCACAAGTTGTAAGCGTCCATTAAATCAGAATTTAATTTGGAGGTAAAAATGGCTTATTCTCTACCCGATCTCCCATACGATTACGATGCACTTGAACCCAATGTGGATGCACGTACTATGGAGATCCATCACACCAAACACCATCAGGGTTACACGAACAAAGTAAATGCAGCCCTTGAAGGTCACGACTTTGCGGATCTTGATATCGAAGAAGTATTACGCAGAATCGATGAAGTACCTGCCGATAAGAAACAAGCTGTAATCAATAACGGTGGCGGATATGCTAACCACAAACTGTTCTGGACTATTCTTTCTCCAAACGGTGGCGGAGAACCGGAAGGTGATTTAGCGGATGCTATCAATGATACTTATGGCAGTTTTGAGAAATTTAAAGAAGAGTTTTCAAATGCAGCCGGTTCTCGTTTCGGATCCGGATGGGCGTGGTTGTCAGTTGACGGCAATGGCAATCTTCACGTGCATTCTACAGCAAACCAAGACAGCCCGCTAATGAAAGGATTTACTCCTATTCTCGGACTGGATGTTTGGGAGCACGCATATTATTTGAATTATCAGAACCGACGTCCCGATTACGTTTCCGCTTTCTGGAATGTGATTAACTGGGATCAGGTTGCTGAAAATTACAAAGCCGCTAAGTAAATACGGCAATCGACTATTGATGAGCGACGGTGGGCGACTTCAGCTCACCGTCGTTTCTTTTTTAGATAGCTGATGTTGATGCGATTCATCAGAATTTGCGATACGCCGGCTTGCAAAATTAATACAGAGAGTTTGTATATTTAAGTTAATTAAAAAAAGAAAGAGGTAATGTTATGCAATTTGGATTTGGCGTAGGCCCCGATACTTCCTGGATGCGAGAAGAACTCACCCAATTTGGGGTAGAGGAATTAAAGACGACTGAAGATGTAGATCGTGCAATGAATGAATATAAAGGCACGATGCTATTAGCCATCAATTCTGTTTGTGGATGTGCGGCAGGTAATGCCCGTCCTGGACTTGGAATTGCCCTGGAGCAATCGGAAGTAAAACCGGATCATATGGTAACGGTATTTGCCGGTCAGGATAAAGAAGCCACGGCTCATGCCCGCGATTACTTTTCCGAGTACCCACCATCTTCTCCGGCATTTGCCTATTTCGTAGATGGAGAAATCAAAGCTATGATTCCCCGTCACCGAATTGAAGGCCGTACAAAAGATGAAGTAGCGGCCGACCTGAAGATGGTTTTCGAAGCATTTTCGAAGGAAAACAGAGAAAAAGCTGAGAAAGAGTAACCAATCTTTTTCACAAACTAAGTTTTTGAAAGCCGGCTCAAAATGCCGGCTTTTTTTATGTGACGAAAATACGATTCGGTAAATCTTGCGGGTAAGAAGGTATAAAAACAACGGTTTTTGCCGGTAGTAGTCTTTTTGAGAAGGATATAGTACATTTTGGAAACAAATCGGATGGCTATGAACGGCGAAATTTCCAAGAAAGCTATTATTGTAGAAGATAATCTCATTCTTTCGCTTCTGTATGAGAATTATCTCAAAGAAATGGTTTTTAAAACCGTGGGGGAAATCACCAGCGGTGAAAAAGCCGTGGAGCTTGTCAAAAAATATACGCCGGATGTAGTGATTATGGATATCATGCTGGATGGAAAAATTGATGGAGTTGAAGCTGCTGCTGAGATCCGTAAATTTTCATCGGCACCCATTGTTTTTATTACAGCGAATACAGATCCAGCTCATTTAAAAAGAGCCGAAAATATTACTAATTCCAAGTTTCTGCGAAAGCCTATCTCCGAAGATAAACTCAAGAAAGCAGTGAACTATCTCTTGTCGGGTAAACCCAAGGTTTAGAGATTACTTGTTGGCCCCAAAATCGATTTCCTCACCATCTTTAAAAATCCGGGTTCCTTCCGCACTTTTCTTTTCTCCGTCCGGACCGAATTGATACACCGCTGAAGCCAGCTCTTCTTCGGAACGGTCTTCACCTGCTTTTCTGGGCTCGTCTTTATAGAAGCTGTCCATGTGCAGTGTTTGTGTTGGGAAGGCGAATTCCACACCTAATTCCTTAGCGAGCTTCAGAACTTCGAGGAAGAAATTATGACGCTGCTGCAGTTCGGTACTCCAGTCGGGGACATCAAAAAACACATACACCAATACGTCCAGTGAATGCGCCCCAAAGGAGTTGAAATGAACTTCGTACATGTCCTGCCGGAAATGCTTGTTGGCCTTAACAATGGCTTTGATGCCTTCCACAAAAGCCTCCATTTGTTCGGGTGTGGTGGAGTAAGTCAGGTTCAGGGCGGTTTTCAGCCGGCGGTATTGGCGCAGGCCAAGATTGTCGATGTCGGTATTGGCGAGATTTGAATTCGGTACGCTCACCAGCGAGTTGTAAAAGGTGCGAACACGGGTTGAACGAAAGCCGACTTCCTCCACGGTTCCTTCAACATCCCCAACTTTAATCCAGTCACCCATTTTAAAGGGACGGTCGAGCAGGATGGTGACCGACCCAAAGAAATTGGCCAGCGTTTCCCGGGCGGCTAACGCTACGGCCAAACCACCAATTCCCAGGCCGGCAATGAGCGAGGCCACGTTATATCCATTATTTTGAAGGATGGCGATGACGCCCATCAGTACCACAAAAAAGCGCAGGGTTTTTCGGATGAGCGGAACCAGTTGATCATCGAGCTGGGTTTCGGTTTTTGAGGTGAGTACGCTCAGGTATTGCGAAAATACGTCGGCCAGGTTATAAAGCAGCCAAACCACGCCGACCGATACGACGATTTCGAGGATAGCGGAGAGGTAATAACTGATGTTCACCGAAAACTGCAGATTGGAATAGGTGAGCAGGAAAAAGATCATCAGAAAAATAAAAGCAGCCGGCTTCTCAATACTGTTGATGAGGTCGTCATCCCAGGTGAACTTTGTTTTTTGGGCCAGTCGTTTAACGTAATTGTCGAGGATGAAGCCGAAGACTTTCATCAGAATAAGACCGGTAAGCAGCCAGATAAACACCGCGATATACTGCCAGATTTCGATGCCCAGCCACTCGTTGTGTGCCCAGTTGGGAAGGTTATCGGTAATCAGGGTTACATATCCCGAAAAAGTATCATCGTATAATTCAGGTATGCGATTGATGGTGGCTTCTGAAAACACCCACTGGTTTTGGTCTGATTTTATCAGGTACACTTCGGGTAATGAGGAGAACAAAATATACTGCTGAAGCCCTGAGAGGCTGTCGGTGTAGTTGGGGTTTGCGGGAATTTGATCATAGTCTATAAGCAGGCCACGGGCATCCAGTACCTTTAAAAGTTCGCTGGCCAGTTGCAGTTTTTGTGCTTCCCCGGCATCTGAAAGCTTCATGGTTTTTATAACAAAATCCGGATTTTTATGACCGCTTTGCTGCCAGTGCAGGAAGGTGTGAACAGCTCTCCTTGGGTTAGCCAGCAGGTCTTCGTCTCTGGGCTGTGGCTGATTCTGAAAGGCAGAAAGGTCAGGAATAATAAATAGCATTGCTGCAAACAGCAGGAAACCGAATCTCAATTGGGCGAACATAACGTACTTTATTGATTTATGATAAGTGCCCAAATCTAAGAAATGTGAAGCTTGTAGTGAAAAGAGATAAGCAGAAATAAAAAGGCTCCGACGCAGAGCATCAGAGCCAGGGTGTTAATAGAAATCAGAGCCAGTTTGTGGTTTGGCGTAATAGTCAGTGAATCAGGTTCGATTAATCAGTTATGATTCATCATTTTTGTTGTTCCCTGACTTACCCCGGTCGGCCATAGACTTGAAGGCCTCGAGGAAATCCATCGGTAGCGGGAGGAAGGCAAAAGTAGCATTCTCCTCACTGATTTCATTCATGGTTTGAAGGAAACGGAGCTGTAGGGCAGCGGGTGCTGTCTCGATCATCTTAGCGGCATCTACCAGTCGTTCAGCAGCCTGGAATTCACCTTCCGCATTAATGACTTTCGCTCGTCGGTCACGCTCGGTTTCAGCCTGTCGTGCCATCGCCCGCTTCATGTTTTCAGGGAGAACCACATCGCGAACCTCAACAGAAACTACTTTTATTCCCCATGGATCGGTTTGGGTGTCAATATTCTGCTGAATTTGTTTGTTGATTTTCTCACGGTTCGCCAACAATTCATCCAGTTCAACCTGCCCGATAATACTTCGCAGTGTGGTTTGAGCCAGCATGGAAGTAGCATGTATATAGCGCTCAACCTGTATAACGGCTGCTTCGGCATCAACCACCCGGAAAAAAGTGATGGCATCTACATTTACAGTCACGTTGTCCTTGGTGATCACTTCCTGCCGGTCCACGTTAATGGTTAAAACACGTAGGTCAACCCGCTCAACTTTATCGATGAAGGGGATGAGTACGATCAGTCCAGGGCCCTTTACACTTTGGAATTTACCGAGCCGGAAAACGACCGCCCGTTCATATTCGCGCAGGATTTTGAAAATTTGCGGGGCCAATAACACAATAAAAACGACGATGGTTATCAGCCATGTGATATAGCCAGAAAAAATCTCAGTTGACTCCATGGTCAAACTCCTTATTTGGGGTGTATGGTTTTACGGTTACGGTGAGTCCTTCGAAACGGACGATCTCGCACCATTCGTTAGATTCAATTTCTTCTCCCTCGGTTACGGCGTTCCAGTATTCACCGGAAATCAATATCCGGCCGCCTTCTTCATTGACGTCATCAACAACTTTTGCCTTTTTACCGATGAGGGACTCCAGCCCGGTTCGGTTTCCGGTAAATTGGGCTTTTATGCCGGAAGTGGCAATCCAGCCAAAAAAGATGGCGGTCATAATGGTTGCCGGTACCAGCCAGTACCAGTCGAGCTGCATGTTTTTGGGAAATTCCTGGAAAAGCATCAGGGCGCCGAGGAAAAAAGATACCGCTCCGCCCGTTATCAATATTCCGAAAGTGGGGGTAAAGGCTTCAATCAAAAATAAAACAATCGCCAGCCCGATTAGCACAAAGCCGGCCACGTTGATTGGCATGGTTGCCGATCCGTAAAGTAGTAAAATCAGGGCAATCACTCCGGCAACACCCGGAACAATGGCTCCCGGGTTGGTTACCTCGCCCACAATCCCATAAATGGCAACCATCGTTAAAATCAGCATAATTTCAGGCCGCATGATGAAGCTGAAAAATTGTTCGGCAAAGGTTTCGCCTTCCTTATTAATACTGGCTTTTGCAGTTTGCAGGGTATCTCCTTCAAACACAAGGCCGTCCATTTGCACAAGAAGCTCGTTCAAGTCCTGAGAAATAAAGTCAATTACGTTTAGCTCAAGCGCTTCGGTTTCGGTGATGGCAGCTCCGTCCCGAACGGCCGACTTCGCCCACTCCGTATTCCGGTCACGCTCTTTAGCGATGTTTTCGATGAAGCTTTCAGAGTAGTTAAAAATCTTTTTCTGCATCACGGTGTCTTGCTGTTGACCTCCCATGGAAACCGGCGAGGCGGCACCAATAGTGGTTGTAGGAGCCATAACTGCAACATGCGCTGCCAGTGTGATAAAGGTGCCGGCACTGCCTGCGTTGCCACCCGATGGAGTTACATACACGGCAATGGGCATTTCAGAAGCCAGCATTTCCTGTACGATATCCTGTGTGGAATTCAGGAGTCCGCCGGGAGTGTCGAGTTCGATAATCAGTACTTCATCACCCCGTTCGCGAGCAGTCTCCAATCCTCTTCGGATGTAGTTGGTAGTTGTAGGGCCGATCGCTCCTTTTACAGTGATTACGGTAACGGATGTCTGAGCCGTGGAATCGGCTTGGGCTAAGACAGACGGAGCGTTCGCAGAGGATAGAACAAGCCCCAGAAGAAACAGTGATATTTTTTTGATTATGCCCATGTAAACCTAATGCTAACCGTATTCTTAAGGTTCCATTTATTGTAAGCAATCGATGGAAATAAACAAAGCCTATTCGCTGCGAATGGCGTTTACCGGATTGATCAGGGCAGCTTTAACGGAATGATAACCGACCGTTCCTAATGCGATAATAACAATGAGCAGTCCGGACCCTAAAAACAGCAGGGGCAGCGAAGCTAAAAAGTCGAACCGGTAGGTGAAATTCTCCAGCCATTTTGAGCCTAAATAATAACTGACGGGCCAGGCAATGATATTCGCGATGCCTACAAGAATAAGGAAGTCTTTGGAAAGTAAACCCACAATATCGGCAACCGAGGCCCCCAGGCTTTTACGAATTCCAATTTCCTGTTTACGAAGCTGAGCAGAATACGAAGCGAGCCCAAGCAGACCAAGACAGGCAATCAAAATACATAGTATGGAAAATGAAGTGGAAAGGGAGCTCATGGTTGTTTCAGTTTCATAGATCTCAGCCAGCCGCTCATCAAGAAAACGATACTCAAACGGATCGATAGGGTTTACTTCTTTCCAGCTTTTTTCGAGGTGTTCCAGTGCTCCGGTTACATCACCGGGTGCAATTTCAACCGCGGTGTGTTCAATGTATCCCAAAATGGGACGGGTACCTTCCACAAGTCTCAGTATCAAAGGTTCAATTTCTTTTTTGAGGGAAGTGTAGTTGAAATCCTCCAGCACCCCGATAATGGTAAAAGCCTCTCGGTCTCCGCTTGGCGGATAATGGTAAATGGTTTCACCAAGGGCTTGCTCGGGGGTTTCGGCATCAAGTTGGGTAAGCATTTTCCGGTTGATGAGAACCGATTTTTCCGCATCGGTGGAAAAGTCACGAGAGAACGAACGGCCGGCTATTATTTCCAGGTCAAAAGTCTCGGTTACATCATGCGTAACATGAAGCACCAGGTTCAGTCCATCCTGGCTATCTCCGTTACCGGCGGGTACGTAACGGTAATATTCGGTGTGTTCAGATCCCGGAATTTTGCCCAGCCCGGTAACCGATTGAATTTGAGCATGATTCAGGCTCTGTTCTTTAAAGTTCTCAAATTCCCAGGCGATCAGGTTTTGCTTGGTGGGCAGCATAACCACAAAGTTCTTATCGAAGCCAAGGTCTTTTTCCTGAATAAAATCGAGCTGCAGGTAAACGATAGAAGTACCGATAATCAGGATTACCGATAAAGTAAACTGAAATGTGACCAGTGTCTTTCGAAATATGGTGGTCTTCTTTCCACGGGTTGAATTTCCCTTGAGCACATCCACGGGTTCAAAAGAGGAGAGGTACAGAGCAGGATAAAGCCCCGCTATCAACCCAACAAAAGCTGTTAAAAGTATCAGGCCGGGAATGGTGTAGAAATTATCAAAAGGATTGAAGGTGATTGATTTAGCAGTTAGCTCGTTGAAGAATGGCAGGGCAATTATCATAATAATAATGCCAAGGATAATAGCGATGAGCGTAACCAGGAACGACTCTCCTATAAACTGATAGAATAATTGCTGTTTGTGTCCACCCAATACTTTTCTCATTCCGACTTCGCGGCTGCGTTCCATCGACCGGGCAGTAGATAAATTCATGAAATTGATGCAGGCAAAAAGCAGAATGAAACCTGCTACGACGAGCAAAATGTAGATATAGGTAATTGAACTGTTCACCTCCATTTCCTGGTCACGATTAGAGGTAAGGTGAATGTCGGTTATGGGTTGAAGTTCAATATCGACAGATTCATCCTTTGGCCACCCGGAGTAAGCCCGGTAGTATTTGTCTTTCAGCGTGGCTAACTGGGAGTTAAGGAAACCGGTATCAGCGCCATCTTTTGCTAATATATAGGTCCAAATAGGGTTCCACAGCCAGCTTCGGTCGTAGCCCGGGCTGCTGGCATAGATTTCATTTAAGCTGGTAAAAGAAGCTACCAAGTCAATTTTCATATGAGATTGTTCCGGCCATGATTTCATCACACCAGTGACGGTCATATCCCGAATGCCTTTGTAACTAAGGGATTGACCGATGGGGTTTTCATCTCCAAAATATTTTGAGGCAAGGTCTTCACTTATAACAAGAGAAAGGGGATTCTTAAGTGCTTCGGAAGGATTTCCCTGAATAAGTTCAGCCGAGAAAACATCGAAAAAAGTGGAATCCACAAAATAGAAATTGCTTTCGCGGAAAGAGACCTGATCTTCCCGGTTCAGGAAGGTGTGGTTTTCTTCCTGCATGTCAAAAAAGCGAACGGTTTTCTCAATATGGTCAGGAAATTCAGCATCCAAAACAGGGCCTAACCGAAATGGGGTGGTGGCTTGTTCCTCAACCCGGTCTTCCGAAGTCATGGTTTGCACCACCCGGTAAATCCGGTCGGAGTTTGAATGGAATTTATCATAGCTCCATTCATTCAAAACATAAAGCACGATTAATAAACTGGTGGCTAAGCCGATAGCCAAACCCAAAATATTAATGAGTGAATAACCTTTCTTATTTAAAAGATTCCGTACAGAAATCTTGAGATAATTCTTAAACATCAGCGATTCCTTTCACTTTGCCAACAGACTAAAACATCCAACTATTGTACCGTAATTATTAAAGTCGGAAATGGAGTAAGCTTATATCCGACTCAACGTATCACATAATTAGAGTGATTTAGCAATGCATTGTTACAAAAAAGAAGAAATAAATTAACAATAACTTCAAATAGTATTAATAGGGGAAGAGAATGAACCTGAATTTGCAGTTGATTCATTAGTTATATAAAAATAACTTCTTACAAATAATTATTCACAAATAACGGGTACAATATGCGAGTTCAATCAGTTCTTTTACTAACCATCCTGAGTTTAATCTTCACTGCTTGTAGTTCAGGAAAAAAATTGAGCTGTTCAGTCTCTGAATATGCTGCTTATTATTATAACAACTCTCAGAATCCAGCCTGTGGGGAAAAGTACAAGGATGGGGCTAATTTATATGGCTTTGGTGAAATGAACGGGCCGGAAGGTCAGGATGAAATGCTGAAAAGAGTGGCGTCTTCAAAAGCTACCATGGAAATTGCTCAGAAAGCGGCCGGTATTCAAAACAAGATTAAATGGAGTATAGGAGAGTTTTCTCAGGTAAATGAAGAGGGAGAGAATTCCACAACGAAATGGTCTCAAACGCAATTTGACGTCAAACTGGAAGGGGTGGAAGAAGTAGGAAGCGTTTGTGAGTCGGGCACAAGAGGATATGTATGCTATAAGTTATTGAAGATGCCTAAAACGGCAATACTGGAAACGGCATCAGCTTCTTTAAAGGAGAAGGATGAAGACCTATACCGAGAGTGGGTCTCTTCGGATGAGTATAAACAGCTCGTGGCTGAATTAGAAAAGTAGCTGAGATTCAGGATGCCTTTTTCTCCAGGTAGGGAATAACACTGTTCTCCAGGAAATTGAAAATCGGTTCTTTGTAGGTTCTGCGCTGGGTAGCCCCATCCAGGGAGTTTGTGATAACTACAACGCTGCTTAGCTCAGGAATCATAAAGATGTATTGCCCGCCATATCCCCAGGCAAAAAATACTTTATGGCCGCCAACCGGGCGGTTCCACCACATATACCCATAATTATAAGGGTTGTAGTTGCTGCGGGTGTAGGTTTTAAAAGAGTCGTGCACCCATTTTTTGGAAACAATACGCTCTCCGTTATAAGTGCCGCCATTCAGCATAAGCTGTCCTATTTTAAGTAAATCATCCGGAGTCATCGCCAGGTTGTTACCGCCCATGTAATAACCCTTAGGATCACGATCCCAGCCTCCCACATCAATACTCAGCGGATCAAATAAGTATTCTTCAGCAAATGCTTTGGTGCTCTTACCGGTAGCTTTGGTGAGTATGACCGACAGCAGATGTGAGGTTCCTGTACTGTACACCATCTGTCCGCCGGGCTCTTTCACAAAATCCTGATCAAGTTGAAATTCCACCCAGTCATTACTGACTACCCATGCCCCATAATTATAAAAACTGGTGGTTTCTAATCCGGATTGCATGGAAAGCAGGTTACGGATCGTGATATTCTCTTTCTTTTGGTTGGGATTTGCTTCAAAATAGTCCGGGAAATAATCTCCCAACGTTTCATTTAGAGAGATAAAACCGTTATCAACAGCAATTCCGGTTAAAAGGGAAATTATACTTTTGGAAGCGGATTTGATGTTGTAGGGATAATCGGGTGAGGCATTTCGGAAATATTCAGCACCTAACAGTTCGCCCTCTTGTTGAATGAGAACGCTTCTGAGTGAATGGATGGATTCTGCTTCCTCAAAAACAGCTTCAATGGAGGTTGGAGCTGAAGACTGAGCCTGCAGGCTTTGGAACCCTGTGATGAAGCAGAGAATAGATAAGAATAAAACTCGTTCGGAAAATAAACTCATTCAGCGCTTTTAAATTTGAAGGTAACGGGAATTTTATCATCAAACGGGGAGCCGATGTGGTAGAGTTCCCATTCGGAATCATAATGCATAATCCGGTCCCTCAGAATGGTAATCAAATCTTCGGAGCTTCCATTCTCAGAATGCCAGTCAAATGTTTCGACACGGAACTTCAGGTTCCGTTTTTCTCCATTCACATGAACATCGAGATTAACAACGCTTTCTACATTGGGTACGGTAAATTGAACACGGACATTATGCATGATTTCTTCGTTAAAGTGAATAATGGGCGATTATACTATATGAGGTACAAAAAAGATGCCATTTCCTTAAAACCGTTCGTTCCTTCGCTTAGAGAGGTGTTTTGGATTAAAAACCGTTCGGAAACAGACAACTACTGTGCGATTATGGACGGTAGCCAGCTATGAGTTCCCGAAGTAGAATCCTTTCAGCAAGTCGTTGTCAGGTAAATGTGCGACACTTGGGTTTTCTTTTAAAAATGAGATGACATCACGATAGGCTTTATCCAGTTTTTGCAGTTCCTGCTTGGTGACAAATACGGTAAAGCTGTAAACCCGTTCACTTCCCCTGAAAACGGTGATCCGATATTGATTCGTGATATCCCGGTCAAGGCGAAGTTCAAACAGGTCGTAATCGAATGCGTGAATTTTTCTTCCGGGTTGAATGTCCTGAGATTCTTCTGTCTGCTTAATTTTGTTGATAATCTCCGTGTAGTTGGGCTCCGGAGCAGGAATATCCGGTTCTTTTTCACGCTGAAACAGGTTTCTTAGAAAATTTCGCATTGAATGAAGGCGGGGTTATGATGTGTTATAAACTTAAGTTAAACAGAAATAAAAGGGAGTACAGTTTATGTCTTTTTTAGCTTTTGATGAATTGAAGAAGAAAGTGGCTAACCTGATTCATGAAGATACGCAGCGCCATGATCATCACATGGACCTGACGGTGGCTGAGGTCCATCGCATTAACGGGGCCGGCTCGCTGGATTTCGGAGGTAGTGAATTTAAGCCTGCCACCACCCAGAAGTTGAACCCTGAAAAGCAAAAGGTGGACGATGACTACGGATGGTGGAAACTGCAGCAGGGTCCGTATAGAATAATCTTTAACGAGAGCGTGGATTTTGAGGACGGTTCTGCCGCGTTGATTTCAGCTCATCCCCATGCCCGGCAAGCCGGACTGATCTCCGATTCTTATGTGATTTCTGATGACAGCTCCGACGCCCTTTCCCTGAACGTCACCGTTTCAGAAGCCGGGTGTAATATCAAAGAAAATGCCCGGATTGCAGAGTTAAGAATTATCAGCGACTAACTTTCTACAGGCTGATTATAGGGGTCTTCTTTGACCAGGGCACCGTCCTTCAGATTAATGATACGGTTGCCGTAAGCGGCCATTTTCTCGGAATGGGTAACCTGTATGATGGTAACCCCATCATCGTTCAGCTTTTTGAACATGTCCATGATTTGTTCGCTCTGTTCGGAGTGAAGGTTTCCGGTAGGCTCATCGGCCAATAGCAGTTTTGGGCTTCCGATAATAGCACGGGCAACCCCAACCACCTGCTGCTGACCACCCGAAAGCTGGGGCGGGAACAAATCCTTCTTCGCTACAATATTGAAGCGATCCAGTATATCGGCAACCATGGCTTTGCGCTGCTTGCTTTTCACTTTACGGTACAGCAGCGGCATCTCGATGTTTTCATAAACGGTAAGTTCATCAATCAGATGATAGGCCTGGAACACAAAGCCGATGTGGGATTTATGATACTCCGATTTTTTCTTGTCGCTTAGGTTATGAACCGGTTCACCCAAAAAAGTGTACTCGCCTTCTGAAGCATCATCCAGGAACCCAAGAATATTCAGCAGGGTTGATTTACCGGCACCACTCGGCCCCATGATGGTCACAAACTCCCCTTCCTCAATATTGAGGTTAATCCCCTTCAGGATGAACGTCCGTTGAAACCGCTTGTCGATGTATTTGTCTATATCTGTTAGTTGGATCATGTTTTTTTGTATTAAGCAATCAGCCGTCAGCTATCAGCTTTCAGTTTTTATTCGATACCGATAAAACTGAAAGCTGAAGTCTGTTAGCTGACAGCAATTATTTATTCACTTCTTAAACTTTCTACCGGTGGTGTAACCGAAGCTTTGATGGACTGCCAACTGACCGTTAACAGTGCAATCACCAATGCAGACATTCCGGCCAAAAAGAAAATCCGCGGTCCAATTTCAATGCGATAGGCAAAGTCAGCTAGCCATCGACTCATAACAAACCAGGCAATAGGGATTGCTATAACAAGTGAAAGTGCAACCATTTTCAGAACTTCCATATTCAACATTAAAATGATTTGTTTAATATCGGCTCCCATCACTTTGCGAATGCCAATTTCTTTAGTTCTTTGCCGGGTAGAATAGGTGGTAAGTCCAAATAATCCAAGACAGGCAATAAACAACGCAAGCAGGGTTAACCCTCCAAATACTTGCCCTAACTTTTGTTCGGCACCGTACTGGCGATCTAAATCGTCACTCAGGAAATAGTACCAGAAATGACTTCCAGGTGTTACGCTATTCCAAGTTTCTCTGATTTGAGATAGTGTTCGTTCTGAACTGCCTGCGCTCAGTTTAATGACAGCCATATTTATGTGATTGCTGACATGTATGACAAGCGGCTCAATAGGGTTGTGAAGGGAAGCGTAATTAAAATCGTTGACCACGCCAATTACGCTTCCCTGTTTAGCAACTTCAAATGAGGAGCCATCTTTACTAAAGTCATACCAGGATAATTCTTTGCCAATGGGGTCTTCCCAGCCAAAATAATTTACTGCAGCTTGATTGATTACAAAAGCCCGTGAAGCATCCGTTGAAACTTCTTCATCAAAACTTCTGCCCAAGGCCATTTCCATTCCAAGAGTTTCCATAAGGCCGGGGTTAACGCGAAGAGTACGTATAGTGGGTAATGAGTCGGAAGCCATTCCCGTTGTTCGGATAGGATAAAGTGGCAGGCGCTGTCCCGGTACGTTATATGCTGCTGAAACTTGTTCTATTTCGGGCATCTTTTCCAGTTCTGCTTTCATAGCTTGATAATTCTCGGCTCCGGTAATGATGATTTTTTCATCGCTGAAACCCAGGTCCTTTTTCTGCATGAAATTCATTTGAGAATAGACAGTTAAAGCTGCTACAATCAAAAAGATGGAAATTGCGAATTGAAAGACCACCAAACCTTTGCGAAGGTTTCCGCCTGAAGAAGAAGTCCTGCCCGTATTTTTTAATACATTAACGGGTTGGAAATTTGAAAGAAAAAATGCAGGATAGCTGCCTGATAATGTGCCAACTAAAAGAGCCAGCCCTACAAAGCCTGTAATAGCGATCCAGTTTTGCTGGTATGGCATTGACAGTGGGCTTCCTGTAAAGTTGCTGAAAAATGGCAGGCTGATCTCAACCAGAATTAGAGCCAGCGACAAGCCCATTAAACTGAGCACAATCGCTTCTCCTAAGAACTGGCCAATCAGCTGACCACGTTGTGCCCCCAGGGTTTTTCGCATGCCCACTTCCTTTTTCCGCATGGTGGAATAGGCGGTAGATAAATTCATAAAGTTAATGCATGCAAGCACCAAAACAATGATAGCAATGGTTACCAGGATTACCACATAATTGAAATTTCCGGTAGCAGCGATGTCTTTTTCAGCCTTTTCAAAATAGATATCATTCAGAGGCTGAAGTTGAGGAGTGAGAAAGTTATCTTCCGTGTACTTGTCGAATGTAGATGCTATCGCAGTTTCAACCAGAGAAGGCGATACGTTTTCGGGAAGCAGGATGTAGGTATAGAATCCGGCCCAGGTCCAGTTTTCCATCATGCTGCCCATAAAAGTTTCAAGCAGTTCGATCGGAACCAAAAACTCGTAGCGGTGGTGAGAGTTTAAAGGCACGTTTTCAAATACGCCTGTTACTTCTAAGTCTCGTCCCCACATGGTGAGGGTCTTTCCAAGGGGATTCTCGGGGCCAAAATACTTCTCAGCCATAGACTTACTGATTACCATGCGATTTGGAGAAGAAAGGGCAGTTTCCTTATTTCCCAGAATCAGCGGATGTGTAAATACATCGAAGATGTCAGGGTCGGTAAAGGTGATATTTCTTTCCGCAAACTGTTTGTCCTCAGAAGTGATATCGGAAGGGGACTTGATCGGCCAGAATCGCACAACATTTGGGGCAATTTCCGGGTAGTCATTTTTGAGAGCAGGGGCTAAAGTAGGTGGAGTTGCGGCAACATCCCCATTCAATACGCGGTAGATTCGTTCGGAATCAGCGTGGTAATCGTCATAGCTGAGCTCATAGTTTACCCACAGGCCAATGATGATGCAGGCTGCAAGCCCTACTCCCAAACCCACGGTGTTGATGAAGGTGTATGATTTATTCTTCGCCAAATGGCGAAATGCAATCTTGATGTAATTTCTAATCATAATCTTTTAGTACTAAGCAATCAGCCGTCAGCTATCAGCTTTCAGTTTTTATTCGATACCGGTAAAACTGAAAGCTGAAGTCTGTTAGCTGGCAGCTATTATTATTCACTTCTTAAACTGTCGGTTGGGTTAATTAAGGTTGCTTTAACGGATTGATAACTTACCGTAAACCACGCAACGGCAAGGGTAAGTAATCCTGATAACAGGAAAATGCCAAATCCTAACTCGATTCGGTAGGCGAAATCCTGCAGCCAGGTACTCATGGCATACCAGGCAATCGGGGTCGCAATCACAAAAGCTATGGCTACCAATTTGGTAAATTCCTTGTTCACTAAGAAAACGATATTACCGGAAGAGGCTCCTAACACTTTTCGGACTCCAATTTCTTTGGTTCGCCGGATGACCATCAGCGAAGCAAGCCCGAACAGGCCAAGACAGGCAATGATGATAGCCAGTACTGATCCGGTGGTTACAATACGACTGAGCCGTCGTTCT
This sequence comes from Gracilimonas sp., assembly GCF_017641085.1. Classification (NCBI taxonomy): domain Bacteria; kingdom Pseudomonadati; phylum Balneolota; class Balneolia; order Balneolales; family Balneolaceae; genus Gracilimonas; species Gracilimonas sp. Next base: position 104,995 of record NZ_JAEPPI010000003.1, read on the forward strand.
TCCCGGTACTGATCATCCAGTGATTGATCGACGAAGGTATAATCGAACGGAACGCCCGGTGCTACCTGTGCCCATACTTCTCTCAGCTGACTTACTGTTTGAGATAAATTTCCCGTGGATAAGTTGAATGAGTATCGCGGGTCAAAAGAGTTTGAAATACCGAGGTCGGAAATTCCGCTAAACAGAATATCCGGGTTCATTACTATAGCAAGCGGCTCTACCGGGGTATGCAACGACTCATAATGGAAATTTTCCACAACGCCGATCACCTCATGCTGATCGAATTCAGGTCCGGGAAGGCGTTGGCCGATGGGATTTTCCCAACCGAAATATTCAACGAGGGCTTCATTCACGATCATAGCCTGACGGGCATCAGAGGGATTTTCTTCAGAGAAATTACGCCCTTCCGTTACTTTAATTCCGAGAGTGGGGATGAAATCAGCATCCACAAAATTGCCATGAAAGTTTTTGGGTTGATCCTGATTATCTCTGAACCCCATCTGAAACCAGCCCCCGGTTTGCACAGGAGTGAAGGAAGAAGTCGTTATTGAAGTAATTTCAGAGGAAGCTTTCAATTCATTGATAAGTATTTGCTTTCTCCGAATGCTTTGTTCAAAAATATCAGCCGGTGAGCTTTGAGGGGTATTGCTGATGCCGGATTCCAGCACCAAAACCTGGTCTTTCTGGTAACCGAGGTTTTTATTCTGAACATAATTCAGCTGCTGATGGATAGTAATGGTTCCTATAATCAGGGCAATAGAAAGTGAGAATTGAAAGACGACCATCACTTTTTGGAATCCCCCCTTTTCAGCAGACAGATTTAGACGACCTTTCAGCACTTCAATCGGGCGAAAACCGGAAAGGACAAGAGCAGGGTAAATGCCTGCTACCAGACTCACAGCTAAAGCAGTAAGCAGTAACACTCCCAGTGTTCCTGCTCCATAAGAAATAGTAAGCTCGGTTCCGGAAAGATCATTGAAAAAGGGAAGAAGAAGTTCAGCAAAGGTGATCCCAATCAAAAAGGCAATCAGCGTCATCATCAAGGCTTCACCCCAAAACTGATACATCAGATGTTGCCGGATGGCTCCGATGGTTTTCCGGATTCCAACTTCCTTAGCTCTTGAGGTAGATTTACTGATCGAAAGGGTCATGAAATTAACGCAGGCTATCAGCAGAATCAGAAAGGCGATGGCTGCAAGGATGTAGGAATATACCGGATCGCTGACGCTGGCTTGGGCTGAAGGAAATTCGGTGTTAAGGTGAATGTCGATCAAAAGCTGGAGGCCTACTTTATAATCCTGATTGGTGAAGAAATCCTCCCCAAATACGCCTTTCATCATGGAATCAAACTTTTCATTCAGTTCGTCCGGGTTTGTGCCTTCCTGCAATGTCAGATAGGTGCTGCCAAAAATGTTGAACCAGCTGTTTCGGCCACGTTCGCTAATCAGGGTCTCCAGGTTTTGGTCAGGCATCAGGATTCGGTAATCCAGACTGGAATTGGCCGGGGGATTTTCAACCACACCGGTTATGGTGAACTGTTTGTACTCATCGGTCAGCCTTATGGACAGGGTTTTTTGAAGTGGGTCTTGGTTGCCGAAAAAACGGTTGGCAGTTGCCTCAGAAATCACAATGGAAGACGGATTCATAAATAAATTGTCAGGATCGCCCTGCAGGATTTCAAAGTCAAAAATTTGAAAGAAATCTTCATTCACTACCAAGATGTTTTCATCAAAGGGAGCCTGAGCATCGGGGGTTTTTACCAGATTGCTGAAGCTGAACATGTAGGTCAGGTGCTCAACTTCCGGAATGTTATCTCTGAGGGTTGGGCCCAGGATTACAGGCGTGGCTGTATTCAGTAATTCCCTGCCTTCAGGTGTGGTCTCGTTTACCCAAGCCCGGTAAGTACGGTCTGCTTTAGAATGAAATTCATCATAGCTCCACTCATTTTGAACATACAGGGCAATAAGAATGCAGCACGCCACACCCACAGCCAGTCCAAATATATTGATGGATGAATACACCTTGTTCTTGAACAAGTTCCGAAATGCGATTTTAAAGTAATTTTTCAGCATAGTATATAATTTTGAGCTTTCAGCCGTCAGCTATCAGCCTACAGTTTTAACGAGATCGGTAAACTGTAAGCTGAAGCCTGATAGCTGACAGCTATTATTTATTCATTTCTTAAACTGTTGACGGGATTGGTTAAGGCTGCTTTTACAGATTGCCAGCTTACGGTTGCAATGGCAATGCCGAGCGTGATTAATCCCGATAAAAGGAAAACAGACATTCCTAAATCAGTTCGGTAGGTAAACTGCTGCAGCCATTGTTGCATAACCAGGTATGCAATAGGTATGGAAATCATGAAACTGACTAAAATCAGTGCCATAAATTCTTTGGACATAAGGCGAAGGATAGATGCAATATCCGCCCCCAATACTTTCCGGATTCCAATTTCTTTGGCTCTTTTCTCGGCACTGAATGCAGAAAGTCCGAACAGCCCCAGGCAGGCTATTAAAATGGCCAGCACTGAGAAGGTACTCATCAGGTTTTGCACCCTGTTTTCAGCACGGTACATCCGGTCGAACTGCTGATCCAGGAATGCATAATTGAACGGTTGTTCAGGAGCTCGGGCGGTCCATTCTGCTTCCAGAACGGCCAGCACTTCACTGATATTTGCATCAGCAAAACGGAAGGCCACATTGCCCGATGAACGCTGGTTAAACAAACCCAATGGGGACACGTTTTCGCGCAACGACTCAAAATTGAAGTCCCTGACTACGCCCACAATTTCATAAGACAGCGTTTTGGATTGATCGATTGATCCATCTTCGTGGTTCATTGCAAAGGTTGAAATACTCTTGCCAACCGGGTCTTGGAGGTCTAATCGCTGAACAGCTGTTTCATTGAGGATTACGGCTTGCTTGTCCATTGCCCGATTCTCAGAAAAGTTTCTTCCCTCCACGATCTCCATTTTCAGCGTTGGGATGTAGTTTTCATCCACCTCCCATGTTTGCATGCTCACGGTGTTATTCTGTGTGGGTGATTTTCCCTCCGGCCAATAAGCCAGGTCATTCAAGGAATATCCATCAACGGGAAAGAAACTGGAGATGGTGGCGGATTTAATGAATGAGTTTTTCAACACATCGTCTCTAAAAGAATCGACTCCGTTGCTGCTTCCGATAGCATAGGCGTCTTCAACGATTACTACCCGGTCTTTCTCAAATCCAATGTTTCTATTCTGAATAAATTGCAGCTGGTCGTTGATGACAAGAAGTCCGGCAATAATTACGATGGAAATGGAAAACTGAAATACCACCAATCCCTTTCTGAACAAACCATGGCCTTTGCGCTCCAGATGGGTGTCTTTAAGTACTTTTACGGGTTGAAATGAAGACAGCATCGCCGCAGGATATGCCCCTGCAAGCAAGCCGGTGATGATGACAATACCCAGCATGCCCAGGCTTAAGGGAAGGTTGGTGAAATACTGCGAACTTATGGTTCTCCCGGCTATATCGCTGAAATAGGGCAGGGTAAGTTCAACAAAAAACAGGGCGACAATTAAAGCCAGAAAACTGAGCAGAAGGGATTCCATCAAAAATTGGCCGGCCAATGTGGAACGGTCAGATCCCAGGCTTTTTCGAACACCGACTTCTTTTGCTCGTTTTGCTGATCGCGCAGTAGAAAGGTTCATGAAGTTGATGCAGGCCAGCAGCAGGATAAAAACGGCCAATCCGGAAAAAATATATACATAAGTAATGCTTCCGTTTGCCTTAAACTCTCCGGTGAGGCTGGAATGAAGGTGAATGTCCTCCAAAGCCTGTAATCTGTAATCGGCACGATTTCCGGCTTCTTCAAATTCTTTCATTGTAATTCCCATAAACTGAAGAAGCTGGGGCTCTATGTATGTTTTCTTGATGTACTCGAAGTTCTGTTCAAAAGCTTCTGGGGCGGTATTTTCGCTAAGCAGCAGGTAGGTTCTGAAGTTATTACTCAGCCACACATTGTTGTTGGCTTCATCGATTGTTGCCATCGAAATCAAAAAGTTGAAATGAAAGTGAGAGGTATTCGGCATGGTTTCGTACACGCCGGTAATTTCCATATCAAAATCATCCTGTATGGTAAGGGTCTCGCCCACCACATCGGCGCGGCCAAAATACTTCCGGGCCATTTCTTCACTAATGGCAACCGTTTGTGGCTGTGTCAAAGCATGATCCGGTTTCCCATAGAGAAAGGGGATGGTGAATACATCAAAAACGGAGGAATCGGCAAACACAAAGCCACTTTCACGATAGTTTTTTCCTTCTTTTTTGATCAGGTAAGAACCACGCGGACGGAAACGGGTCATAGCCTCAACTTCAGGATAAAGCTCCTTAAGGGTAGGTCCCATTGGTGCAGAGGTAGAGGCGAGTTCGATAAAGTTGCCACCGAAATCGATGTGGGAGGTTACCCGGTAAATACGATCTGAGTTTGAATGATGTTTATCGTAAGAAAGCTCATGCGTTACGTACAGCAAGATCACAATACAGGTCGCCAAGCCCACAGCCAATCCAATGATATTGACCGAGGAATAGACTTTATTTTTGAACAAGTTCCGGAATGCGATTTTGAAGTAGTTTTTTAGCATGGTATTTAATTTTGAGCTTTCAGCCGTCAGCCGTCAGCTATCAGCTTTAAGTTTTATCGAGATTGATAAACTGTAAGCTGATGTCTGATAGCTGACAGCTATTTTCATTCACTTCTTAAACTTTTTACAGGGTTTGCAAGTGCTGCTTTTATTGTTTGATATGAAATAGTGCTTATGGCGATTACAAGAGAAACGAAACCGGCCAGCAGGAACACCCACCACGGGATAGGGACACGGTAGGCAAATTCCTGCAGCCAGTTTTGAATTGCGAAATAACATATGGGAATGCTTATCAGGAAAGCGATCCCGACCAGGAGTGAGAATTCCGAAGAAAGCAACCAAGTAATTTGTGAGGCCTTCGCTCCAAGTATTTTTCGCACTCCGATTTCTTTACTACGGCGCTGAATCATATAGGTGATTAGCCCATATAAGCCCATGCAGGCGACTATAATGGTTAAAATGGTAAAGACAGTTAGCAGCTTTAGAAAGCGCTGATCGGCCTGGTATAATTGATTGAGATGCTCATCAAGGAAAACGAAGCTAAAGGGGAAATCCGGGACCACGCTTTTCCAGCTTTCCTGTAAGGAGGCAACAGCTTGAGAAAGGTTGCCGGGTTGTAACCGGACAAATACTTTTTCCATGTTGGTTGGTGGAATGTACATGACCAGCGGCTGTATTTGACGGTGTAAGGAAGCAAAGTGGAAATCTTCAGCAACACCAATCACGTATCCGTCCATAATGTCGCTAACTCTGAGTTCTTTGCCAATGGGATTTCCCCAACCCAGTGCTTTAGCAGCCGATTGGTTGATGACGATACCGTCAGCAGAGTCGGTGGCAAAAGAAGGGTCGAACGAACGTCCCTCGGCCATTTTGATATCCATCGTTTCGAAATAATCGAAATGCACACCGTAGATATTCATGGGATAACCTTCAGGGTCATCCCCTGGAGAGAAAACAGGAACAGTTCCGTTTCTTCCATCCAGTAAGCCGGCTCCTAAACTGGCATTTATAACATGGCGGTTTTGCTGTAATTCATTTTTAATGGTTGGAAATCTGCGGGTCAGCTCCTCGCCATTCATATGTAAAACAACAACCTGCTCTTCATTAAACCCCAGGTCTTTTGATTGAATGAATTGAATTTGGTTTCGGATGATTAAACTTCCCGCAATTAGTACAATGGCGATTACAAACTGACCTACAACCAATATCTTTCGGATGGAGAACACCGAACTTCCGGTTTCTATCGAGCCCTTTAAAGCTTTTGAGGGGCGGAAGTTTGAAATCATGAAAGAGGGATAGAATCCTGCCAGTACTCCGACAATTACCGAAAGCGCTAAAAGGGTCGGAACCAGGTAAAGGTAGCTTCCAGCTTCCAGACTCAATTCCATATCTAATAACGAAGAGGCGGCTTGTAACACCGGTTCAAGAAAAAGAAGGGCTATGCAGATACTTAATAGCGTCAACAGAACCGATTCAAAAATAAATTGCCCCATCAGGGACGTGCGCTTAGCACCTAAAGTTTTGCGTACGCCCACTTCTTTACCTCTTCGGATAGCCTGAGCGGTTGAAAGGTTCATATAATTAAAACAGGCGATTATCAGTAGAAAGAGGGCGATGGCCGACAGCCCGAAAATATAGGCCCGGTTACCAACCCGCATATCTTCAGAAGCATTTCTGAGGTTTGAGGCAAGGTAGATTTCATCCAGGGGCTGCAGGTGTAAAATCCGGTTCTCACCGATATCTTCTCCCATGTTGGTGACCAAAAAATCGTCAAAATGGGCAGCTACTTGCTCAGGGTCAGCCTGTTGCGATAATTTCACGTAGGTGTAGAACGAAACCCATCCCCAGCTGTCAAGAGTAACAGGGTAACCACGGGGGACTTCAAAAGTGTCGAAGGAGATGATGAAATCGAAATTGAGGTGGGTATTAGAGGGAATTTCTTCAAATACTCCTGTAACTGTTAGCGAGATTTGATTGTCCAAAAGCAAAGTCTTGCCCATCGGGTCTTCATCTCCAAAATACTTTTGGGCCATTGGAGCGGTAATCACTACGGAATTAATGTCTTTTAGTGCCTTGGCTGGATTGCCTTGAGAAAGAGAAAAATCGAATATGCTTAACAAGGTAGAGTCGGCATAGGCTACATTGTATTCATAAAACTGACGGTTTTTGTAGCTGAGAATGTTGGAGTCAGGGAATCGCAACCGCACGGCTTGTTCAATCTCCGGAAAACTCTCAACTAAAGCAGGACCCATAGGAGGCGAAGTAGTAGCAAAATGCCGGGCACCGGGACGGTTTATTTCCTGGAATGTAAGCCGATAAATCTGATCCGCATTGGTATGGAAATTATCTACACTCAGCTCAGCACGGACAAACAAAAAAATTACTATGCAGCAAAGAAGAGCCACACTCAGCCCGAAAATGTTGATGATCGAATTTTCTTTATTTCTGTAGAAATTCCGAAAGGCTATTTTAAAGTAATTCTTCAGCATGGTATAAAGTTTCTATGTGTGAACGTATTTAAGTGTTTATGCACGTTCGCACCTAAACACTTAAACACGTCTACAACTAATTATACACTGGGTAATCAACTATCATACCAAACCGGGAAAAGATCTTTAAAACAGCGTTAAGGGCATTTTTGAGGGTAATACCTGTTCACTTTCAAACACCGGGTGTGCGATTATGGACAGTGAGGTTAGCCGGCAGCTATCAGACTTCAGCTTTCAGTTTATTCTCTATGGATTTAAACTGAAAGCTGATAGCTGTCTGCTGAGAGCTTACTCACTCTTCAAGCTCTGTACCGGATTTACCAGGGCTGCTTTTATGGATTGCCAGCTTACCGTCAGCCAGGCAATTATCACTGCCAGGAAACCGGAGGCGGCAAATATCCACCAGTTCAAGCCCGGGTTGTAGGCGAAATCGGAGAGCCATTTGTCCATCATCCACCACGAAACCGGTATAGCAATGGCAATGGCAATCAGCACCAGCTTGGTGAAGTCTTTGGTGAGATGGAGCACCAGGTTTTGAACTGAAGCTCCCAGCACTTTTCGCACCCCAATTTCTTTGGCACGCTGTTCGGCTGTGAATGCTGAAAGGCCGAAAAGTCCCAGGCAGGAGATGATAATGGCAAAGATGGAGAAATATTTGGCCAGGTCGCCAATTCGTTGTTCTCCACGGTATAAGGCCGCATATTGCTCATCCATAAATTCATAAGCAAAAGGATAAGTGGGGTTGAATTCTTTGTATTTGTCTTCGATCTGCGCCAGTGTCTCGCGAATGTTATCCGATTCAACTCTTACGTAAGCTGCCCAGCCAAAGTCGGTAAGCCGGAAGAAAAGAGGTTCGACTTCATACCGCAGGTTCTGGAAATGAAAGTCCTTAACAAGTCCGATGATCTCGGTGTCTTCTTCCCAGAGCTGAATTACCTGTCCGACAGGATTTTCCATGTCCATTACCTTGGCTGCTGTTTCATTAATCACAATTCGGGCCGTATCGGCACCAAATTCTTCAGAATGAGAACGTCCGGCAAGAAGCTCAAAACCCATGGTTTCAATGAGTCCGTAATCTGCACTTACATTCTCGAATAAAATATGAGTATCGGGTAATTTACCGGGCCATTCCAAACCGGATGTATTGGAATTTCTACCCATAAACGAAGAGCTGGACCGGGATGCATTAACGACGCCCGGAATATCCTTTACCTGGGCTTTAAAGGTGTCCCAATTATCATAGACGTCACCCTCAACAGGGAAGGTGATGAGGTTCTCCTTCTTATACCCGAGGTTTTTGGTCTGGGTAAACTGAATTTGCTGGTACACCACAATGGTAGAAATAATCAGGATTACAGATAATGAGAACTGGAATACCACCAGGCCTTTCCGGGCAAAAGCTTCGCTGCCTGAAATTTTCAGGTTTCCTTTCAGGGTTTTAACAGCTTCGAAAGAGGAGAGATAAAAGGCCGGATAGCTACCCGCCACAAACCCAGTTACCAATGCGGTTCCAAGAAATATGAGCAGCAACATCGGATCTGAATAGGAAACATCGATGGCCTTGTCCGTCAGGTCGTTAAATACCGGTAAGCTCAATTCAACAAGAAAGACAGAAACCAGCAGGGAGAAAAAAGTGATGATCATGGATTCACCAATAAACTGCCCGATGAGAGAACTCTGACTGGCCCCGATTGATTTTCGAATTCCTACTTCTTTGGCTCTTTTAGTGGCTTTGGCTGTACTCAGGTTCATGAAGTTGATGCAGGCAATCAGCAATATGAAAATGGCAACGATGGTAAATAACCTCACGTAATCGATTCTTCCACCTGTTTGTACACCGTCTTCAAATTGCCCGTACAGGTAAAGATCGGCAAAGGGGAAAACAAAGAGATCCACATTCGAGTCGTCATCATCTTTTTGTTTTATGAAGTCCTTTATTTTTGAATTCAAAGCGGCAATATCAACACCCGGGTATAGCTTGGCAATGGTTCTTGGGCCGTTGTTTCCCCACCGGGTTGCCCATTCATTATTTTGCAGCCAATCCTCAAAGGGAAGCACGTAATCAAATTGGAAAGAGGAGTTTTCGGGAAGTTTTTCAAATACGCCGGTGATAGTATGAACCTCTGTCCCGTTAATGGTAATAGATTCACCTATCGGATTTTGTGTATTGAAATATTTCTCTGCCAGCTCTTTGGAAATAGCCACACTTTTGGGGCTGTTGATGAGCTCGTCCCGGTTTCCATGCAATATGTTGACATCCAGAATATAGAAGAAGTCAGGCCGGGCATATAACCCATTTTCCTTGAGCGACTTATCATCTTTGGTAAACAGGTATTCTATATTCCAGGTATAAGTGGCGACGTATTCAAACTCGGGCACTTCCTCTTTTAAAGCAGGAGCTAAAATTCCCGGGGTAGAATGGGTTGTCATGATATCGCCGGAATACGACTGATGCTCCATCACTTGGTACATACGATCTGCATCGATGTGAAAGCGATCGTAATTCAACTCATTAAGTACCCAAAGCAGAATCAGGATACTGCAGGCCATCCCAATGGATAACCCGATGACATTTATGAGAAAAGAACTTTTATGACGTTTGAAACTCCGAAAAGCAGTTTTTAAATAATTTTTGAACATGGCCAGACCCGATTTCTTGATTACGGATGTTACACGGTAAAAATCAGAAGTCGTTACATGTAAGTGAGAACTTTCTTCAAATAATTATGCTCCTGCAGAGGAGTTATTTCTCACTTAAGGTTAAAAAGTGAGTTGGTTGACTCTTATAAAAATGGAGTAAAAGTTTGGTGATATATGTATGGTTTAGCAGGTTCTTGAATTGTAAAATTATATAGCGGAAGCAATTAAGTGAATGTAGAAATTCAATTCTTGAGTAATTTCTATTTCACAACTCAAGCCGTGGATAAATTTGAAGACAGCATCAATTCATTGGGTTATAATTTTCGTTACTGCAGTTTTAACTTCCTGTCAGCCCATTCTATATAAAAATCAGGAAGGTAAAAGCTCATCATCAGTCTCCAAAGAATTCAACGTTGATGAAGCAACCATTAAGAATGTTCATCAGGCTTTCAGAGAAAATACCCTTACTGCCGAAAGGCTGGTTCAAATATATCTGGAACGCATACAAAAATACGATCAGCCGTTCGGGTTAAATGCCATCACCTCCATTAACCAGAGGGCTCTTCAGGATGCTCGTGTTTTGGATGAGGAGTTTAGAAATACCGGGGAGCTGCGACCATTGCATGGTATTCCCGTTATTGTGAAGGAGAATATCAGCACGGCAGGACTTCAGACCACAGCCGGTTCGCTTGCAATGCAGGGATTTATGCCTAAAGAGGATGCCTACATTATTAAGAAATTAAAGGAGGCTGGAGCCATCGTTTTGGCTAAGTCTAATATGGCAGAATGGGGTATCAGCGCCAATATTACAGTAAGTTCGGTAGCTGGTGAAACGCTGAATCCCTACAATCTTGCATATACAACAGCGGGCTCAAGCGGAGGCCCAGCCGCAGCAATTGCTGCCAATTTTGGGATCATTGGAATAGGAACAGATACGGGTGGTTCTATCCGGGGTCCGGCTTCCCATAATGCTGTTGTAGGTGTAAGACCATCAATGGCGTTGACGAGCAGAAAGGGAATTATACCGCTTAATTTAAGGAATGATGTACCCGGTCCTATGACCAGAACAGCAGAAGACGCAGCTCGGGTACTTGAGGTAATAAATGGATATGATCCGGAAGACCCGCTAACCGAATATGGAAAAGAAAAATTGCCGGATAGTTATACTGAGTTTTTACAAAAAGATGCTTTAAAAGGAATTCGAATAGGTGTTTTTAGAAAGCTCAGTAATTATGCCAGTCCTCAGATAGATACTTTATTTCAACAAGCTATTTATGAGCTGGAGAAACTGGGTGCAATTATTATTGATCCTTTCGAGGTCCCCGGCTTTGATTCTCTGCGCCACAATCAATGGTGTGCGGTATTTCAGGAAGATTTGAATGAGTTTTTGGGTAGCCTTGGTGATGAAGTTCCGGTTAATAACTTACAAGAGGTTATAGCTTCGGGTAAATATTCGAAATACATAGAGAATGATCTGATTAATTATCAAAAATACATGAAAGTACAAGGAGAGACGGTTTGTGGCGGTCCTTTTTCGGATACTAAAAGAATTGCATTCAGGAATGCTATTGAACAGGCTATGAACCACCAACGGGTAGATGTATTAATCTACCCATCCTGGAATCGAGCGCCCATTAAAGCGGGAACGGTATATGCTATTACGGGAGATAATAACCACATTATAGCTCCACATACGGGGCAACCGGCAGTGACGGTTCCTATGGGATTTCTGCCTGAGAACCTGCCGGCAGGGATACAGTTTTTAGGTCGTATTTTTGACGACCATAAAATTCTGAGTTACGCATACGCCTATGAGAGAGCAACTCAGCATCGAAGAAAGCCCAAAATGTTCTCGAAGTAAATAAAGCTTATTGTTAATCGAGATGTTCAAAATTTTGAATGAAGGCCGAACTTTCAAATCCTAACCGGTCGATATAGGTAATATGAAGTTCCTTCAGCAGCGAAACCCTTCCTTTTCGAAGAGGTGAACTGGCAGGTGCATGGTTTATCCTGTAATAAGGGATAACGGCAGACTCCCGGGTTTTTGGGATGATAATTGTTTGCCAGGTGTTATCATATCGAGCATAAACAATCCATTTTGAAACACGGCTCATATCTTCCTCCAATACAAAAGAAAGGGCCCCCTTTTCACCGGTAAAAGAAATGTCAGGTGCTTTTAGCGGACGATGGTTGATCCAGTTCATGGAAGGAATCAGGGCTTCCCGTTTATAAGGTTTATCAAGCAGGGCTTGTTGGAGCGAGTCATTTTCAACTATTCCCGTCATACTCCAGTGGATGGTTCCGGGTGCTTCCGGCAGCATGCCGCGTGTTATCATAATTTGATTAATGACCTCGTCCACTTGTTGCTCTCCTTCATAGCGGGAAATACTCATGCCCGGCCAGATATGCCGGTCTGTAAAATTCTGCTCTTCCCACCATCCCAAAAGAACCGGAAAGCTCTGTGGTACTTGGTTTATGGGCCAATACAGTTGGGGTGAGAAGTAATCAACCCAGCCTTTTTTGAGCCACTTTTTGGCATCAGCGTAAAGCACCTCATATTGATCCATTCCTGCAATGGATGGCGGACTTCCCGGTCGCCACACACCAAAGGGACTTAGCCCAAATTTCACATAAGGCTTTTCCTTTTTTATGGATCTATATACCCGTTGTATGAATGTGTCTACGGCTTTTCTTCGCCAGTCACTTCGGGAAAGCTTTCCGCCGGAGTTTACATAAGCGTCCCAGCTTTCATCGTCCGGAAAGTCTTCCCCAAAATTATAAGATGGATAGGGATAGAAGTAGTCATCAAAATGAACGCCGTCAATATCGTATCGCTTTACGATGTCCATAACTACGGCGTGGGCATGATCCTGGGTTTCCTGCAGGCTGGGATCGAACCACCAGTACCCGCTTTTTAATCCTACTACCAACTCATCTTTTGTGTTCACGACGGAGTGCTCCGAAACGGGGCCGCCTCTCACATGGTGTGCCCGGTAAGGATTAAGCCAAACATGAAGCTCAAGTCCTCTTTTATGGGCTTCTTCAATCCAGAAACTCAGGGGATCATAATAGGGAGTTGGTGGCACGCCTTGCTGGCCGGTCAGGTAATACGACCAGGGTTCCAGCTCGCTTTCATATAAAGCATCAGATTGGGGGCGAACCTGGAAAATAACGGCATTAAAGTTTGTGGCCTGCAAAAGATCGAGCAGTTTTATAGCCTCTTCTTTCTGCTGCTCCACGGGGATACCCGGTTCACTGGGCCAGTTGATGTTGGCAACCGTAGCAACCCAAGCGGCCCTGAATTCACGCTGAATTTCAGGATGGGAATCAGCCGGTTTTTTCGGGGAAAGTTTGAGGTACTGACAACTGGAAAGCATCAAAAGTAAACACAAATAAAGACAGCACGAGATTTTCTTCGGCATAAAAACAGAATATGGAACTCTTTCAGGGGCAGACCGAAGGTAGCAACAATTGGGGAAGAAGGAAACGGATGGAAAGTGGCGAGGTTTTAGGTGTTAGGTTTTAGTGGTTCCCAGATGGGCACACTAAAACCTAACACCTTGCACCTAAAACCTATCATTCACTCCTCAAACTATCCACGGGATTAGCCACGGCGGCTTTGATGGATTGCCAGCTTACGGTCAGCAAGGCGATGATTAAAGCGGCACCGCCGGCCAGGGCAAAAATACCGGGTCCAATTTCGATACGGTAGGCGAAGTCCGCCAGCCATTGGTTCATGGCGTACCAGGCGATAGGGATAGCTATGGCAAACCCTGTGAGTACAAGCAGGATAAAATCTTTGGAAAGCAGCGCTACGATGTTGGAAACGGTAGCTCCCAGAACTTTGCGGATGCCGATTTCTTTGGTGCGGCGTTCGGCTGAGAAGGCGGCTAAACCAAATAATCCTAAGCAGGCTATGAAAATGGCAATAGCAGCAAATGCTGTAAACGCTCTACTCAGTTTTTGATCAGTAGCATATTGTTCTGCAAATTTATCATCAAGAAAATGGTAGGTGAGAGGATCTTCAGGCCAAAGCTTAGTCCATTCTTCCTGAAGGTATGAGATCAATGACTGCGCTTGTTCAGGATGAAATTTTATGGCAAGCATGTTATACGAATTATATTTGTTTGGATCGGTTGGCTTCATTCGGATATAAACAGGTCCAATATTGCTATGAAGTGACTTGAAGTGAAAGTCTTTTACAACCCCTACTATTGTTGAACTATCTGAAAGCATTCTGTTTACAGCACTATCCGGATTGCCCCATCCTAATTTTTTCACCATAGCTTCATTTATAACACGAGCTTTGTTACGATCCGTAATGCGGTTCTCGTCAAAAAACCTGCCAGCAGCCATTTCAAGGTTTAGGACATCATCGTAGTCAGCATCGGTTCTGAGACTATGTGCATAGAATTGATTATCCGGATTATCAGGGTCAAAAGCCTGGCCGGTTCGCATCCCAAACCTGCTGGGGATATCTGTTGTGGCAGAAGCGTGAATGACTGCAGAATGATTTAGCGCGATTTCTTTAAATGTTTCGATATTACCACGAATTTGATGTGCAGGAATATACATCACCTGATCATCCTCAAACCCAAGGTCTTTTTCGAGTACGAATTGCAGCTGATTGAAAGCAATGAGAGTACAGATGATCAATGCTGTAGAAACCACAAATTGCAGTGTGACTAACATTCTTCTGAAACCACCACCTTTAGAGCTTTGATGAGAAGCCGCTTTAAGAACAATTGATGGTTTAAATCGCGACAAAAAGAAAGCCGGATAGCTTCCAGAAAGTACTCCGACTCCTATAGAAGTCAAAAACAGGAGAGACAATAAAGAACCGGTTTCCTTGAAGGTCATTAACAACTCTTTCTCAACAAAATTGTTGAAGAAGGGCAGGGCAAGTTCGGCTATAAATAACCCCAAAATGAAAGCAAATACAGCAACTAATACAGCTTCTCCAATAAACTGCATTATAAGTTGTGTTTTTCCGGCTCCTACTACTTTACGAACTCCGACCTCTCTGGAACGTTGCATAGCACGGGCTGTAGATAAGTTCATGTAATTTATGCATGCCAGTATCAGAATAAAAAGGGCAATGGCTGAAAAAATATAGATATACTTTCTATCACCTTTAAAACCACTGGCTAGTGAATGCTCCGATAGGTAAAGATCAGAAATAGGAATGGAGAAAAAAGAGGTCGTTGATTCTTCTCCCATATTTTTTATCACCAATTCTGAAACTTTTGGAGAAATGTCTGACCAAGTTGAACCTTCCTGAAGTTGAACATAGGTATTGAACATACTTGACCCCCAAGAATCACGATGTGTTTTGGAGTAGGACGTATTATTAATGGAAGCAACTATATCAAAATTGAGATAGGAATTCTGCTGCATATTTTCAGCAACTCCTGTAACTATAAATTCCCCTTCCTCATATCGATTAATTAAGAGTGTTCTACCAATGGGGTTTTCGTCTCCAAAATATTTCTCAGCTATTTCTTCAGTAATAACAACTGATTTTGGATCAGAAAGAACGGTCTCTGGCTGGCCAATTTTTAAAGGGAAGGAAAACATCCTGAAGAAGCTTTCTGAAGCATGAATAATGCGATCTTCTTCAGAGAAATCTTCACCATTTACGCTTACATCTCCTGATCCTTTATATAAAGTAATGAGGAAATCATCTACTTCAGGAATTACATTTTTCATTGCCGGGCCAACAGGATATTGGGTACTTAATCCTTTATTAGTGTTACTACCGTAAGAACTTTCTCTTCCCACGAAGTATATCTGCTCACTGTTCTCATGGAATTGGTCGTAGCTGAGTTCATCTGTTACAAAGAGAGAAATAAGGATGAGGCAACACAAACCAATTGCAAGGCCTAAAACATTAATCAGAGAGTAGGACTTATTATTCCGAAAATTTCGCCAGGCAATTTTGATATAGTTCTTAAGCATCGTCATCAATTTTATTTAAAGAGCAAAAGTAAACCACAACAGAACACTTATAGCCGATGTATGCTTACTCACAAAACTTAATTCAACAATCGTACCAAGTGAAGCAAAAGCCAGTGTTTAGCCTTCCAACCCCTTTACCCCGTGGTAATCTGTTCGATATGTTACACCCGATGTTCGATAATGGACAGTGGGGGTAGGGTTTTAGGTGTTAGGTTTTAGTGTGTCCATCCAGGCACCACTAAAACCTAACACCTTGCACCTAAAACCTATCACTCACTTCTCAAACTATCCACAGGATTAGCCACGGCGGCTTTGATAGATTGCCAGCTAACAGTCAAAATCGCGATAATCATCGCAATCAGTCCTACGGTTATAAAAACAGCAACATTCATATCAATACGATAGGCAAAGTTGGTAAGCCACTGATCCATTACGTACCAGGCGATGGGCGTTCCCACTACAAAACCGATAGCCACTAATTTGAGGAAGTCGGTTGAAAGCAAAGCCACTATTTTTGAGACGGAAGCTCCCAACACTTTTCGAATTCCAATTTCTTTTGCCCGGCGTTCAATCAGGAAGGATGAAAGCCCTACAAGGCCAAGACAGGCGATGAAAATAGCCAGCCCGGAAAATGCCAGTAACAGGTTTCGGGTCTGCAGTTCAGATTGGTAGAGAGCATTCAGCTGTTGATCTAAAAACTCGAATTCAAAAGGCCGGTGTGGGGCAACATCCTGCCACATATTCTCCAGAGATGCTATCGTGCCCTGGATGTTCCCCGGTTCAACTTTCACTAACAGGTAGTTATACATCTGCTCATGAATGAATAACGCCAGGGGCTCTACATTTTCTCTGAGAGACTGGTAGTTAAAGTCTGCCATCACGCCAACCACCTCGCCTTCTCTTCCTCCCAGTACATTGAAAGGCTTGCCAATGGCTTCCTGTGGCGACCAGCCATGAGCCTGCGCTAACTGCTCGTTGATGAGATACACATAACCCTGTTCTCTGGTATAGGAAGGACTATCCGGAAAAGAAGTGCCGGCGATGACCTCAATATCTAATGTTTGAACCAAATCGGCATCAGCTGCACCGGCTGCAGTTCCTATCGGTTCCATCGTGGTGTTGTGAACCGATCCATACCCGCCAAAAACTTTACCGGGAATATTTGACATGTAGGTTGCTCCTTTAACACCCGGCTGACGGAGAACCTCACTTTTCAGCAGGTCCTGTTTTTGAGCAAGCTCATTATCTCTTGCAGGTAACACAATAACTTCATCATCATCAAAACCAAGGTCTGCAGTTAATATGAAGTTTGTTTGTTGATAGATGATGACGGTACATAGAATGAGGAAAGTGGATATGGCGAATTGTGAGATCACCAGCCCTTTGCGAAGGGTGCCGTCTGACCCGGTGGAGCCAAGCAGTCCCTTGAGTACACGCACCGGCTGGTAAGATGAAAGCAGAAAAGCCGGGTAGCTTCCGGCGAGGGCAGCGGTGATGATGGTCACACCGGCTAAAAGCATCCATGCGGAAGGATCGGTAAAAAGGTTAAAGCCGATGTCTTTGCCCATCAGTTGGAAAAAGGGTTCTTTGAAAAACTCCACCAGAATCAGTGCTAATACAACTGATATCAGCGTAATCAATATAGATTCCCCATAAAACTGCTTTACCAGTTGCGATTTTACCGCACCGAGTGCCTTTCGGATACCCACTTCAGCTCCACGCCTTGAAGAACGGGCGGTTGAGAGGTTGACGTAATTTATAGTAGCGATAAGGAGTACCATCAGAGCAAGGAAAATAAATCCAATCACATTTTGCATACTGCCCATGGGGGCAATTTCGAAATCGAAGTTTGAGTTCAGGTACAATTCTGTGACGGGGGTAAAGATCAGTTGATCAACACGGTCCTGAATCTGATTATCCCTTATGAAGGCATTTGCTGTCTGTCTTAATGATTCGGTGGAGGAGCTGCTATTCAGTAGCAGATAAGTGAAAAAATTAGCGGCCCTGATCTGAGAATCATCCAGCTGAGACCAACTGCTCATGGTATGCAGCGAGCCCAGATAATTGAATGTAAAGTGGGAGTTTGCAGGAACGTTTTCAATGACGCCGGTCACTTCAAAATCATAATTGGTATTGAAAATCCGGGCATTAACAGTTTCACCAAGTACATCAACAGACCCAAATAATTTCAGGGCTGTAGATTTGGGTAAAACCAATGATCTTGGGTTTTTGAGTGCTGTTTCGGGGTTTCCGGCAATAAAATCAAAACTGAAAATCTGGAAAAAGCTGGAATCGGCATATAGGAAGCTGTCTTCCTGAAATTTATTCTCACCGGTACTGATGATGGCCGGGCTGTAACGGGTAGGTTCATAAAGCCGAACCCATCGTTCAATCTCTGGTGAGATTTGATTCAGCGTTGGAGCCACCATGGAAGGCGTAACGGCAATGTTATCGCCACCGCTTTCCATACTGATCCGAACAATTCTGTCCGCTTTTTTATGGAATTGGTCATAACTGAGTTCATGCCTCACATATATGAGGATTAGCAGACAGCATGCAATGCCTATTGCCAGCCCCGAAATATTGATGAAAGAATAGCCTTTATGCTTAGAGATATTTCTAAAGGCAATTTTAAAATAATTCTTCAGCATAGTTCTCCTTTGTTATTGATTGTGGGCAAGCTTCCTTACATACTTGCAGGCCTCTGCTTTCAGTTTAAATCCGGAAGGGTAAACTGAAAGCTGACAGCTGTCGGCTGAAAACTATTACACATGAAACCCTTCCTGCATATTCTCAGTCACTACGTGGCCGTCAAACAGATGAATTACACGACGAGCGTAGTCGGCATCATGAGGAGAGTGGGTTACCATCACGATGGTGGTGCCGGCTTCGTTAAGTTCAGCCAAAAGTTTCATCACTTCATCGCCGTGATCCGAATCCAGGTTACCGGTAGGCTCATCGGCGAGGATCAGTTTGGCATTTGCTACTACAGCACGGGCAATGGCAACGCGCTGTTGCTGACCACCGGAAAGTTGTTGCGGAAAGTGATTGCGTCGGTGCATCATTCCCATTCGGTCGAGCGCCGTTTCCACTTTCTCTTTGCCTTCGGCGGAATCAACTCCGAGATAGAGCAGTGGCAGTTCTACATTTTCAAATACCGTGAGCTCATCAATCAGGTTAAAGCTCTGGAAGATAAATCCAATATTCCCTTTTCTGAGCTGGGCTCTTTCTCTTTCAGAATGAGTAGAGATCTCATGTCCTAAAAAGTGATATTCACCATCAGTTGGGTTATCCAAAAGTCCCATAATATTCAACAAGGTAGATTTCCCGCAGCCTGAAGGCCCCATTATGGCTACAAATTCACCCTCTTTGATTTCGAGGTTCACGTTGCTCAACGCAGTCGTTTCCACTTCTTCAGTGGTATATACTTTCTTAAGGTTTTTTGTTTGAATCATGGTAGTAAGGTTTAGGTTGTCGGTCTTTTTTAAAATTTTTTGTAAAGAATTTGTTTTTGAGTGCTCTTACTGTGTAAGCTGTCAGCCAACAGCAGTCAGCTTACAGGTATTCAATTCAAGGATTACTCATGAGAGATTTTAAAACATTATCAGTTTGGCAAAAAAGTCATGTATTGGCTTTATCTATCTATAACTCGACGGCATCTTTTCCTAAAGAAGAATTGTACGGGCTTATAAGCCAAATGAGGAGATCAGCTTCGTCTATCCCAACTAATTTAGCTGAAGGATGTGGAAGAAATACCCAATCTCAGCTGGCCCACTTCATAAATATTGCTTTGGGATCAGCATCAGAGCTTCAATATCAACTGATGCTGGCCAAAGATCTGGGCTTTGTTACCGATCATATTTTCAAAGAACAATCAAATAAAGTAACAGAGGTAAAGCGAATGCTGACCTCATTTCATCAAAAAGTGCTGGCTGATAGCTGATGTCTGTACGCTAAAACTATTCCAAAACCAGCACTTCATTATCCCCAAACGTATCATAACTGGAGGTAATCACTTTTTCTCCGGGCGATACTCCGCTCAGTACTTCAAAATATTCAGGATTCTGCCGGCCGAGTCTGATATCTCTGCGATAGGCCTTTCCTTCACTTTCATTTACAACAAATACCCAGTTGCCGCCGGTAGTTTGATAAAACCCACCTCTTGGAATCTGAACCGCACTGGCCGATTCCCCCAGCTCAAGACGTATTCTCACTGTTTGTCCCCGGCGCAGGCCTTCCGGTGCTTTATTCACAAATTCCATATCCACTTCAAACTGCCCGTTGTTAATGACGGGATAAATTTTTGTAATCACCAGCTCGTGCGATTGCCCGTCAAAAGGGAAAGAGCCCCGGAGCCCCTGCGTTATTCGCGATAAGTGATATTCATCAATGGCTACCCGAACTTTGTAACCATCCATGATATCAACCTGACCAATACGCTCACCGGAAGAAATGGACTGCCCCTGGTTTAATTCAATGGTGCTCAATTGACCCGAAATAGGTGCCGTAACGGATAGGTTATCCAGGATTTGCTGAACGGCTTCCAGATTCTGAAACATTCTGTCTTCGGAATTATTAAGCTGCCTCAGCTGCGTAATCGTTTGAATGGAATCCTTCTTATAGGATTCGTAGGTCAATTCGTAGCGCCGTTTCTGATACTCATAATTCTCCTTTGTGGTCTGGAATTCTTGTTCAGAAATCAGATCCCGTTCAACCAGCTTTTTCTGACGATCATACTGCGACTTTAAAATTTCCATTTGGGATTTGGCACTTGCCAGCTGATCCTGAAGCTGCAGAGTATTCTGTTCCAGGTTTAATCTTGAGTTGCGCACGTTATTGATTTGATCGTAGAGCCCCGAAGTTTGCTGCATCACCTGAAGCTGCAGCCCGGAATTAGTGAGGGTCAGGATGGTATCGCCTTCCTCAACCATCGTTCCGGATTCAAGAAAAACTTCCTGCACCACGCCGCCTTCAATGGCATCAAGGTAGATGGTTTGAATAGGCTGAACCGTTCCCGTTACCTGTATAAACTCCTGAAAGGTGTCTTCCTGTACGGTTGCGATGGTTAGTTTTTCTCTTTCCACATTCAACGTAGATCGCACATCCATAAACCAAAATGCATACACGCTTAAGCTTGCAAAAGCGAGAACGCCTGCAATCATAAGGAAGCGTTTTAACGTCCAGGTTTTCTTTTCAATTTTTCGATCCATTCCCATTCGTAATCGTCCAGCCGGTTTTTATGTAGTTAATTTTTGAAGTAGATAATCAAGATACGTGCCAAATTAAATGAATGTGTGCTAAAAGTGAATTAAGGATGATTCTTTCCTGATTAATGTTCACATTCCAACATCAGATGTTCGATATCGTACACTTCGATTGTGGAATTATAGGGACTAGACTATCTCAAAGGGTAAATGTTACATCTGGTATGATATTAGCTAATAAGTGTCAAAATGCTAAAGTGTTGGAGTGTTACTTTTTTGATTTTTGAATACGCACACACTTTAACACTTTAACACTTTAGTACTTTAGCACTTCAACACAATCTCACTTAAACTAAATGAAGAAAACAGGCCGAATACTTGTAGTGGATGATGATACCGATGTGCTGAATGCAGCCCGTTTGTATTTAAAGCAGCATGTTGAAAAAGTGGATGTCGAAAGCAATCCCAAGCTGATTCCTGCCCTGATGAAAGAATATGATTACGATGCCATATTGTTAGATATGAACTTCCATGAGGATGTGAGCAGCGGGGAAGAGGGTTTCTATTGGCTGGAGAAAATCCTGGAGATAGATCCGGCGATGGCCGTGGTGTTGATAACGGCTTATGGTGACGTGGAAAAAGCAGTTCAGGCAGTAAAAACAGGTGCCTCTGATTTTGTACTAAAGCCCTGGCAAAATGAAAAACTGCTGGCCACCGTCACTTCGGCTATGAATCTGAGTCAGTCTAAAAGGGATTCTCAGAAACTACGAACACAAAATGCCGCGCTAAAAGCGGATATGGAACAGCCATATCAGAATATTATCGGGAAAAGCCGGGCGATGGAGCAGGTTTTTCAAACCATTGAAAAAGTGGCAAAAACAGACGCCAACGTTTTGATTACCGGGGAGAACGGAACAGGAAAAGAACTGGTGGCCCGGGCATTGCACAGGCGCTCAAACCGAAGTGAGAATGCTTTTATTACCGTTGACATGGGAGCTTTGCCAGAAGGCTTGTTCGAAAGTGAATTATTTGGCCACGAAAAGGGCGCCTTTACCGATGCTAAAGAATCACGGGCCGGTCGGTTTGAAATAGCCCACGGAGGAACGCTCTTTCTTGATGAGGTTGGAAACACACCGCTTCAGTTGCAGCCTAAGCTTTTATCTGCTTTGCAAACCCATGAGATTCGGAGAATCGGTTCCAACAAAACCACAAAAATTGATATTCGGCTGATTTGTGCAACCAACGAAAGCTTGGGGGAGATGGTGGAGAAACAGGAATTTCGTCAGGACCTGCTTTACCGGATCAACACCATTGAGATTAAGTTGCCACCACTTCGGGAGCGTACGGAAGACATTCCTTTGCTGGCTGAACATTTTTTGAAACAGTACAGATCGAAGTACAAAAAAGAAATCAAAGGGATCACGGATCAGGCATTGAATCACCTTAAGGAATATCACTGGCCGGGTAATATCCGGGAGCTGGAACACGCCGTTGAGCGGGCGGTTATTATGACGGACGAAGAGCAGCTGCAGAAGGGTGATTTCCTGCTTACCTCCGTTTCAGGTAACGATCATAAACTGCCGGTATCGGGATTGAACCTGGAAGAAGTGGAAAAGACGGTGATCCGCAAAGCAATGGATAAACACGGTGGTAATATATCGCATGCAGCGGAAGAGTTGGGACTAACCCGGGCGTCTCTGTACCGAAGATTGGAGAAATATGGACTGTAGCTGTCAGGCTTCAATGGTCAGCTGACATTACTATTCTGATACCTGAAACCAAAGCAATGTAAATGATAAAACATCATGATTAAAAGCTTCCGATTTGGAATCATACTACGCATTCTGATGCTGGCTGCAACCTTGCTGCTGGTGTGTTACCTGGTGCTCGAAACGGAGTACTACGTGAGCATGGTGATTCTGGGAGCTATTATCGTCGGGCAGGTGATTGCTTTGATAAGGTACCTGGAACGAACCAATGTATTACTCACCCGTTTTTTGGAGGCTATTCGATATTCAGACTTCACAGGAGCTTTCAGAAATCATGGTTTGGGTAGTAACTTTGATGATTTAAATGCGGCTTTCAGTGATGTTATCGAAAAATTCAAAGAAGAGCGCAGCAAAAAAGAGGAAAGCATTCGATACCTGGAAACGGTGGTTCAGCACATCGGTATTGGCTTGGTTTGTTTTAATGGAAAAGGAGAGGTGGTTTTACTGAATACCGCAGCCAAACGGCTGTTTAAAGTAGCGACCTTACGGACTCTGGATTCCCTTAAAAATATATCCGGGTCGCTCTATAAAACCGTAAAAAAACAGAAGGGAGGCAATCGAAGCCTGATTCGGGTGACTATCCAAAACGAAACGCTGCAGCTGGCGATGTATGCCACCGAGTTCAGGATGAGAGACGAAGCGTACAAGCTCGTTTCATTTCAGAACATTCATACCGAGCTGGAGGAAAAAGAGATGGAGGCCTGGCAAAACCTTACCCAGGTTCTGGCTCACGAGATTATGAACTCCATCACCCCGATTTCATCCCTTTCCGGCACGGTGAAAATGTTGCTTGAGGAGAATATGGTTCCGCGAGAACATCATGTAGAGCTGAATCAGGAAACCATTGAAGATGTGACTGATGCCTTGACGACCATCAGTAACCGAAGCCAGGGACTCATGCGGTTTGTGAATTCTTATCGTGATTTTACCCAGATTCCGGAACCGAGTTATGAGCTTTTCAAGGTGAAAGAAGCACTGGACCGAACCGCCAGCCTAATGAAGACAGAAGCCGCCAAAGAGGGCATACAAATCAAGGTAGAAGTAGACCCGGAAAGCCTGGAACTCACCGCTGACCCTCACCTGGTTGAACAGGTCCTGATCAACCTGGTTAAGAATGCGATTCGGGTTTTGTCCGATCAGGAAGATGGGGTAATTTTGATGAAAGGAGGGATAGAGGAATCAGGTAAAGTGATTATTCAAATTCAGGATAACGGGCCGGGTGTGAAGAAAGCTATGAAAGAGAAGATATTCATCCCGTTTTATACGGTGGGCAGTAACGGGAAAAGTAAAGGATCAGGTATTGGGCTGAGCCTTTCCCGACAAATAATGCGGCTCCATGGCGGCAGCCTGATTTTGAATTCCGAAACCGGAAAAGGTTCAACTTTTACCTTGCGGTTTTAACCCAATAAATAACTCTTCCAAAGTTGTAAAGGGACTATAATTAATATTTAATCCGGTATTACTTTGGAAGAGTTATTTCTATCTAAAGCTCACCCATAAATTTCACCATGCAGGTATTTTAAACGAATTGGCTCGTCAAACTTCTCGATGGCATATCTCAACATAGTTCTCGGCATGTTCCGGTAGTATTTTTTCAGGAATTCTTCTTCCATACCCAGATCGCGGTTTCCGATTTCACGCAGCATCCAGCCTACAGCTTTTTGAATAAGATCGTGATCATTATGCACCAGTATCTCAGCGATAGCCAGCGCATCTTCGAAGTCATTCTGCCTGATGAAATGATAGCACGTAATCATGGCGATTCGCTTTTTCCAGAGATCATTGGATTTAGCAAAATCATACAACAAACCCCGGTCTTTATCTTCCAAAAAAGGGCCGAGGATCTTATGGCAGGAACTGTCGATGATATCCCAATTATTAAAGCCGGCGAGATTGTTAAGATACACTTTCGTCATTTGTTCGAGTTCTTCGTCCCCGCCTTTCTCAACCTTATAAACCATCAACAGGGCTGCCGTAAGTCGGACTTCATGAATCTTATGTTGCAGTAACTTCCCAATTTCTGATGCAGGCAGCTCCCTGTATTTTTTAGCTACTTTTCGTTGATCGGGAACTTTGATGCCCAAAAACTCATCGCCTTCACCATATTCTCCCTGGCCCGATTTAAAAAACCGCCTGGAGTGCTTCGCCTTCTCAGGGTCAGCATATTTTTTCAGTTCGTTGATGACGTCTTGCTGGTTCATGTCCGGTACATTAAAAAGGCTCCGACGCAGAGCGTCAGGAGCCAGTATTAGTTTAGAGTCAAGACTAGCGAAGCCATTCTTATATAGAATATAAAACCTCGTGCTGATCGCTCCGCGTCGGTACGAACGTTAGTGACTGCCAAAGCAGGTACACTGCAATCCGGCTGCTTCAAGGGTGATGGCATGCCAGTCGAATTCATCTCGGTAGCCATCTCGTTCCCACCAGAAAGGAAGTCGCTCCTTAAGCTGGTTGCCCACTTCATTCATGGTTGCAGCATCAAACAAGCGGCCGTTTACCATGGTATAAGTAACTGAATTTGTGTTTCGGATATCTTCCAGGGGATTTTCATCCAAAACGATCAGGTCGGCCAGTTTCCCAACTTTCAGGGAACCTATTTTATGATCCATTCCCAGGTAATGAGCTCCGTTCAGGGTGGCTACTCTGAGGGCTTCCATGTTAGACATGCCGCCCTGCTCAAACATCCAGAGTTCCCAGTGGGCTCCCAATCCCTGAAGCTGACCATGTGCCCCGAGGTTTACTTTCACACCGGCATCGGCCAGCATTTTATCAGACTCGGCGGTCAAAATATGGCCGTTTTCGTATTCTTCGTCAGGAATCATAGTACGATGACGGGAGCGGGGATCAATTACACCGCGGGGAGTGAAGGTCAGCAGTTTCTCATTTTCCCACACATTATTCTTCTGATAGAAATAATATTCACCGCTCATACTGCCATAATTTACAACGTGGGTAGGTGTATATCCGGTTTCACTGGCGCCCCAAAGCTGAATTACATCTTTATAAAGAGGAGCAACCGGGATGTTATGCTCAATACCGGTATGTCCGTCAAGAATCATGCTCATGTTATGGGTGAAAGTGGAACCGCCCTCAGGCATCACCATCATTTCCAGTTCCTGTGCAGCTTTGATAACCTGCTGGCGCTGGTTTCTGCGAGGCTGGTTATAGCTCTTCACAGAGAAAGCTCCCCAGGCTTTGGTTCTTTCGAGCGCAAAAAGCGCATCTTCGTAACTGTTGATTTCCGTTTTGATGGATCCATCAGCTCCGTATAAAATCACCCCGGTGGAGAATACCCGAGGGCCTACCATATGTCCGGCTTTGATGGCTTCAGCATGAGAGAAAATCATTTCCGAATTGGAAGACGGGTCATGAGCCGTGGTTACCCCATAAGCGAGGTTCGCATAGTACTCCCATTGCTGCTGCGGACTAACTCCCAACCGGAAATTCCCAATGTGGGCATGTACATCTACAATACCGGGCATGATGGTTTTGCCGGTGGCGTCAATCACTTTTGCTGAAGATGGAATTTGAATATCGGTTCCCATGGCAGCAATTCTGTTGCCTTCTACCAATATGGAGGCGTTTTCGAGAACGGTATCTCCCTGCATGGTGATGATCCGTGCATTGGTGAAAGCAATAGAGCCTTCGGGAACATAGGTTTCAATATCGAGCTCCAGTTTTTTACCGGTACTTGGCGGCTCAGGTAGTGAATCGGGAGCGCCGTCCACGAAAGAAAATGTCTCTTTCAGATCCACGGTAAAATATTCCTCTCCGAGGGTCCAGTGAAGCTTGTCACTTTCTGCCGACCAATGCATATGATAACCGGCCTCGGAAGACACCTGTTTTACAGGAACGGATTTTGTATTCGGTTCCAGCTCTATGGTTTTTCCGGTTTTGGGGATCGGCGCTATATAAACTTTGTGGAGGTTAGAAAAAGCCATCCACTCTCCGTCAGGACTTGGAACAAATTCGTGCCCGTAACTGGAAGTGAAGTGGGTTTGCTCGTCTTCCCCACGCAAGTTCACGCTTTTGTACGATTTGTTTATAGCTCCAAAAATATATCCGCCCGTTTGGTAGTAAATACGATCTCCTTTGGCGTTGAACCGTGGCATAGCGCCCTCGTCCGTAATCATGGTTTCGGTTCCTCCCCGAGCAGGGATGGTATAGATTCCCGGGTTCAATGTATGTACAAAGCCCTGCTGTCCGTTACCACTTTCTTTGCGAAATACAATGGTGTTTCCGTCCGGTGAGAAGCGCGGTTCCCGATAAATGCCTTTTTCAGAAGTTACCTTTGTGGGTGTGGAAGTTCGCTGCCCTGAATTCAATTGAACCACATTCACTGCCCCCATATTCTCATCACTCCAGGAAACATAAGCAATGGATTTTCCATCAGGAGAGAAAGAAGGCTCAAACTCAAAATCTGTTGAATTGGTTACACGGCGGGGGGTTCCATCCGGGAGCAGCTTAGTCCAAAGGTAGCCGGCTGCGCTCCAAACCAGGTTACGACCATCAGGCGAAGTGACCAGTTGTCGGACAGCTTTTACTCTGAACTGATCGGGCGCAATATCCTGCTTGAATCGAACCGCCTTCACGATATTGTGTGAAGATTCAACCTCAAAAGGAATAATTTCAGATTCACCGGTACGAGTATCAACTTTGTTGATTTTACCATTTGCCCAAATGATGATGTGCCGGTTATCAGGCAGCCAGTTAAAGTTGGCATAAGGGCCGAAAATGGCCCAGGCTTCTTGCATATCCTTACTAAGGTTATCATACACCGGGTATTCTCTTCCCGTATCCAAATCCCTCAAATATAGAACGGATTTTGTGCGAACCCGGCGAACAAAAGCCAGTGTCTCCCCATCCGGTGAAATTTGTGGCCTGATTGCACCTCCATTTCCTCCGGTTACAGTCTCAATTTCTCCCTCTTCCCGGTCATAACGTTTGATAGCATAAATCTGGCTATTCGGATCTTTGTTGTATTGGAAAAATCCCCCGGGATAAACATCCTGGCTGTAGTACACATAACGACCATCCGGAGAAACCCATGGCTCGCCGATATCCTGCTGGGCATTGGCTTTTTCCACCAGTTGAATTCCGCTGCCGCCTGATTTGTGATACATCCAGATTTCACCGGCACCTAATGAGCGGGTGGACGAAAAGTGTTTTTTAGCGATGATGTATTCACCGTCCGGAGTCCATACTGCGTTGTTTAGTAACCGGAAGCTTTCGTCGGTCACCTGCCGGGCATTTTTTCCGTCCAGGTCCATCACCCAGATATTGTCGCCACCGCCGGCATCGCTGGTAAAGGAGATGTGCATGCCATCGGGGCTGAATCGCGGTTGTACCTCATAGGCATGTCCGCCTCTAAGCAGTGTTGCGTCGCCGCCATTCACCGACATGATGTAAATATCGCCCAATAAGTCGAACACAATCTCCTGTCCGTCGGGGCTTACATCCAGGTTCATCCAGGTACCTTCATCGGTGGTGAATGAAACATGGGTGGAGTCGCCAAGCGGGGGATTGGTGATATCCCATTTATTCTGGGCATGAGTTGTTGAGAGTAGTATAAAGGTAGAAAGAATGCAGGCTAAGTATTTCATAAGTAATTCAGGAGTAGGTTGATTGTGACGATAATACCAAATTATGAGTTAAAATTGGAATGCCATTACTTGAGTTAAATTCTTACAGATTATTAATGTAGATATACAATTAAATTTATAATATTTGTTTGATTCAGGTTTCAGCTAATAACGGAGATTGATTATTAAGCGGTTTACATTATTAGGGTTTTTTGCACTTTGGCTTTGTGTAGCCCAAGCTCAAAAATATAATATAAAAACCTACTCGGTTAACGACGGCCTTCCATCCAGTCAGGTTTATGATATTCACTTGAGTGACAATGGATTCGTATGGTTCGCAACGGCCTATGGCCTGGTGAAGTTTGATGGGTTCGAATTTGAAACTTATGATAAAAAAAATGGGCTCAGAGATGAAATTATCTATGATATCTTTGAAGATTCAAAAAAAAGATTCTGGGTATCTACTGAAACAGGAGGAGTTGGATTATTAGAGGGGGATTCTGTTAGATACGATCCGGAATTTTCGGTGTTGGATACCATGCTGATAAATTATGTGATTGAGTCACCGGGCAAAGAAATCTGGTTCGGCACCGATGCACATGGAGTGATGGTTTGGGATGGTTCGTCTTTCGATAGAATAACAACAGACACAGGGCTTCCAAGTAATCAAATTTGGGATATTCAATTCCTAAGAGAAAACGAGGTCTGGATTGCAACGATGAATGGGGTGGCTGTTTATAAAGAAGAACACGGTATTTTTAAATCCTGGAAAAAAGAAGATGGGTTAAGCGGAGAGATTACATACCAGGCTTTTGAGGCTTCTGATAATACGATTTGGATCCCGACCAATTCAGGCATAACACTTATAAGTGCACAGGATGAGCTGACTACCATCACGGAAATCAATGGTCAGAAACTGGGATATATATACAATATTGCTGAAGATGATGATGGGTTGATTTGGATAGGAACCGAGCGGAAAGCGTTATACTGGTTTGATGGAGAAGATTATACCCACATCACCAAAAAAAATGGATTGAGCAGTAACTATATCTACCGTCTGATTAAAGCAGCTGATGGCACCATTTGGGTTGCAACAGATGGAAATGGAGTAAGTATTTTTAAAGACAAGCAATTCAGGTTTTTTGATAAAGATAGCGGAGTTCTTTCGAATGGAGTTTATAGCCTTTTCCAGGATGAAGATGGTGTAATCTGGTTTGGTAAAGAAGACGGACTTGGAAGCTATAATGAAGGGAAATTTAAAACTTATGAGGTACCCAACGAAATCTTTGATGAGGATGAAATTTGGGATATCGAGCAACTGCCCAACGGGAACCTGTTATTACTAACCTATAACTACTGGATTCTCGAATTTGACGGGGAGAGGTTTTTCCGTTCATCCATGAATGAACCGCTGATGGATTATTATATCAATGATATCATGGTGGAGGAGAATGGTGATATTTGGATAGGTACCGGTCAATCTTTGATTAAATATGACAACGGAAATCTTGAGGTTTTTAATCCAAGCGAGGAGTACTGGCAAGCATACATCAACCTGATTTATAGTGACAGCAAAGGAAATTTGTGGTTGGGAACAGAAGGAGGGCTTGCAAAATTTGATGGCGAAGATTTTGTTTATTTTACTGAAGAAGAGGGTTTAAGAGGTTCCAGTGTATATGGGATAAAAGAAGACTTCAGAGGGAATATCTGGATCGGAACTAATAAAGGTCTTTCTGTTATTAAGGGTTTTGGAGAAGAGGGTTCATCGGTAGAAATAGAAGTTTTTGAACCAGATGAAATCTTTTTACCTGAAACAATATCTCTGCTTTTTGATGATAATGGAGGACTTTGGCAGGGAACCAATGGCGGTCTAAATTATTATGATGTAGAACAGTGGTATAAGAGCGGAACCATGAATAAAGTGCACTTTGCACTTAGGGAATATGGAAAGGGGTTGGAATTTAATGGGGCAGCCGCATTGGCAGCAGCAGACGGGTACCTGTGGTTTGGAACTGCTTCGAACGGTCTGTTACAATATAAATCCGAGAAGCCACCAACCTCCATTCACAGAAAATCTCCATCAACTTTTATAAGAAAGGTTTATGTAAACGAAAGAAAAGTATATGACCAAAGCACTACATCTGACGATTTCAATGGACTTAAACTGAAGCACAACCAAAATAATGTTGAAATAGAATATGGAGCGGTAAACTATAAAGATCCTTACCGAATGTTCTATCGGTATAGATTGAACGGATTTGAAGAGAAATGGAATACCGGCTACGATAAAAGAGAGGCTGTATATACGAATCTGAGCCCGGGAGAATATTCCTTTGAGGTCATGTCGAAGTCTCCCGCATCGGATTGGAGTAATCAGGCCGCTGCTATTACTATAGAAATAGCTAAACCTTTTTGGTTAAGTGGCTGGTTTATCCTTTTATGCGTAGTTACCGGCGGAGGAATCATCTTTTTTACTGTTCAGGTATATGTAAACATCGTTGAAAAGAGAAAATTAAAGGAACTTGTTGATGAACAAACAGCTGATTTGAAAGAGGCTCTTTCTGAAAAAGAAGTACTTCTTAAGGAAGTTCATCACAGGGTTAAGAACAATATGGCTGTAGTTTCAGGTTTGCTGGATTTGCAAAGTTGGAAGATGGATGATGGGCATGCAAAATTAGCTTTAGAGAATAGCAAGCTACGAATACAAACAATGTCTTCTATCCATGAAAAGCTATATCAGAATAAGGACCTTTCTAAAATTGACTTTAAGACATTTGCAGAGGATTTGGTGCGAAATGTCGCAAGCTCTCTTAAAGGGGATGATAAGGAAGTAACAGTTGATTTAGATATTGAGGAGGGGAGTATTAGTGTAAATTCCGCTATCCCATGTGGTCTCATTCTGAATGAAGCCTTGAGTAATTGTTATGAACATGCTTTTAAGGAAACCGATAAGGGGAGTATTAAAGTCTTCTTCCGGTCGATTAATGAGCATGAGTATAAGTTGGAAGTGAAGGATGATGGAATTGGTATTCCTGAACAGCTGATCAATTCTAAATTGTCTACGCTTGGGCTTACACTCATCAACTCATTGGTTTCACAAATAAAAGGAACTGTTGAATACAAAAATGAAAAAGGGACCACTATCAGCATAGTGATCCCTAAATAACCGTTAATTAGTTTCTTACTTTATTTAGATTTGAACTTCTTGATGAAGTTTTTGGTGAAATCAGACAGCACCAATCGACCGCTGATTTCAGCCCGTTGTTCAAGCAGTAAATCCCAGTCTTCGGTTCCTTTCCAGAGAACGGCTTTCAGATTTTTCATGGCTTCAGGGCTGCTTTTGGCTAATTCGGAAGCTAATGTCCTTACAGCCTGGTCCAGATCGTAAGTAGAACCGAAAATTTTGTTGAATAAGCCATTCTCCAGCGCCCATTCCGCATCGTACCAGTTAGTGGCGTCAATAGAAAGAGCTGAAAAAGCACTCTTGCCAACCTTCCGCTCAACGGCCGGACCAACTACAAACGGCCCGATGCCGAGTGCAAGTTCGCTCAGTTTGATATCTGCTTTTTCTTCGGCAAAGGTATAATCTCCGGCTGCAGCAATCCCAACTCCACCGCCTACAGTTTTACCATGAACTCTCACGATGATGAGCTTCGGGCAGGTACGCATGGCATTTAAAACCAGGGCAAATCCCATGAAGAATTCTTTCCCTGTATCGTAGTCATCGATGGCAATGAGCTCGTCAAAAGATGCACCGGCGCAAAAAGCTCCGTCACCGCGACTTTGGATTACAAGAACCCTGATATCATCATTCTCGCCTGCCTCGGTGATAGTCTGTGCCAATTTTCTGAGGATGGCTCCGGGTAAAGAATTCCCTTTGGGGTGGTAGAACTCAATAGTCCCAATGTTGTTGTTGATAGTGAGATTTACTGCTCCGTTCTGTTCTGACATTTTTTCCTATTTCAAAGTTTGTTTAAAAACCGCAGAGTGCACAGAGGATTCGCAGAGTTCGCAATGAAGACTCTGCGTCCTTTGCGCAAACTTGGCGGTCTTTGCGTTTAAAATTACTGTTCGTCTATAGGTAATTTGTTTTTCCTCTTCATAAGAGTCAAAATAGTGTATTCCGCAACAACGACATTCTCCTGATTTGTTACTTCCACATCCCAATAAACCACTCCGAAAGGAAATGGATCATCTTTCTTTTGCTGGCGGACATTCTTTCGTTTAAGGATCAATTTAGCCTGAATGGTATCGCCTGGGGCAACTGGAGCCACGAACCGTAGATTTTCCAGGCCATAATTAAGCATCACCGGACCTTCATCGGGATCAACAAACAAACCTGCTGTAGCTGAAAGTACGAAATAGCCATGGGCTACAATCTTGCCAAACAGAGACCGGGATGCAGCTTCAGGATCGGTGTGTGCATAAAAATGATCTCCGCTTAATTCTGCAAATTCTTCAACGTCTTTATCAGTAACAGTTCGCTTATCAGTGGTTAAAGCTTCGCCGATCTTAAGCTCTTCAAAGTACTTCTGGAAGGGATGCTTATCCGATTCCTCGGTTTCAGCTCCTTTGATGTGTTGATTAACAATATTTCGAAGAGTAGTAGGCGATCCCTGTAAGGCAACCCGCTGCATGTTATGAAGCACAGCACGTGCCCCACCCAGCTCTTCACCGCCACCGGCATGTCCGGGTCCACCATGCACAAGGGAGGCTATGGGTGATCCATGTCCGGTAGACTCCTCGGCGGAGTTCCGGTTGATCACCATAAAACGCCCGTGGTAAGGAGCGCATCCCAGGGCAACCTCTTGCGCAATTTCATCATCAGCGGTAAAAAGAGAGCCCACGAGTGAGCCATTTGCTTTATTGGCAAGGTCGATGGCCTCCTGCGTGTTCTTGTAAGGCATGACGGTTGTCATTGGGCCGAAAGCCTCTAGCCGGTGAATGTCATCAACCTGCATGGGCTTGTGACAAACAAGTACTCTTGGGTTAGTAAAAGCACCATTTTGTTTACCGGTTGAAGCATACACCGTTTCTGTAATCTCTGATAGCTGCTGTAGCTGTTCTTCAAAACGTTCAGCCTGAAGGTTGCTGGCCAAAGGGCCCATCCGTGTTTCCTTCTCAGCAGGGTGACCTATTGTTGTTTTCTCCAGCCGGGCTTTCAGTGCTTCAATGACATCATCAACCAAATTCTCAGGAACAATGGTCCGCCGGATGGCCGTACATTTTTGCCCGGTTTTAACGGTCATTTCATTCGATACTTCCCTGATGAAAAGTTTAAATTCTTCCATCTCGGGCGTTACATCTTCCCCAAGAATAGAGCAATTGAGTGAATCGGCCTCCAGGTTAAAAGGCACGTTGTTTGCGATGATATTGGGATGTGCCTTCAGTTTTTTTCCAGTGACGGCTGATCCGGTGAACGCCACCATGTCTTGGCTAATCAGGTGATCCAATAAATCGCCAGGCTTATCTGCGGCAATAAATTGAACAGATCCTTCCGGAAGGATGTCCGCCTCTATCATATCTTTGAAAACTTCCCAGGCAAGATAAGAACCAGTGGGAGCCGGCTTTACGATAACGGGCATACCGGCAATGATGGCTGGTGCCAATTTCTCCAGCATTCCCCAAACCGGAAAATTAAATGCATTGATGTGAACGGCCACTCCGTGACGAGGAACGCAAATATGTTGCCCCATGAAGGTGCCTTTGCGGGAAAGTCGTTCAGTGTCACCTTCCACATGCCAGGGCAGGTCCGAAAGTTCCCGGCGTGATTTACTGGAAATGCCAAAAGCGGTAATCAGCCCCCCTTCAATATCAATCCAGGAATCTTTGCGGGTGGCGCCTGTATGGGTAGAGATTTCATAATACTTCTCCTTTCGCTCCATCAAATACTGCCCAAGAAATTTAATCTTGAAGGCCCGCTCGTGGATACTCATCTCGCGGAGTTTTGGTCCGCCCACTGTACGTGCATACTCCAGCGCTGACTTGTAATCAATCTCGGCTTCCACCATTTGGGCAACCGGCTCGTTAGTTACGGCACTAACCAGGTCAGTTTCTGCACCTTCATTGAGCCATTCGCCTTTAATGTAGCTGGTAACTCGTATTTGGTTTCTGGTTTCTTGTTCTTTCATTCCTTTAATTTACTTTTGTGATCTTTCAACAGATTGAATAAAAAGATTCAATTTTCTTCCAAGCTTGTCATTAAGCTCAATGAGCTCTTTGTAAAAGGCTTCATTATTTAAAGATTTGGTTTCGAATAGAGAATCAAGGTGATCCCGTGTTTCATCGTTAGAAGCTAATGCAAAAATAAGAAACCGAATATACTCCTGAGTATATCTTCTTCTTCCATAACCCTCTACAATATTTGATCTTACCGATTTTGAAGATCGACGAATTTGACTGGCAGTTTCAAACTGTTCGAATTTTGGTAAAGAAAAGGTCATTTTGTGAATCCTATTAGATTGTTCTTTAGCCAGCTTCCAAATTTCTTGATTTCTATAGCTCATTTCAAAAGTGTCAATTTAAGAGAAGTAGAACTAGAATCCAGTTTCAAGAATCCAGTTTCGAGTTCCCCCACGTCTCATATCCCATCTGTTGGACTTCCCGATCTTCAGGGACTTCCCGCAACGGTTTACATTCTTTCAGAGTCTCATGAAGTTCGCCCGGCAGTTGCTGATATAATTCAGTTCCTTTTGATTTCCAGGCCGCCATTTCATCCGTCACATCTTTAACGATTTTTGCAGGATTCCCCACAACAACTTTCCGGTCTGGAATTTCCATTCCTTCCGGCACAAAAGCTAATGCCCCTACTATGGATTCTTTTCCAATTTTCACGTTATCCATGATGACAGCATTCATTCCAATCAGGCAGTTCTTCCCGAGATGCGCTCCATGAATGATAGCTCCGTGTCCCACATGGGCGCTTTCTTCTAAGGTAACCGTCACGCCGGGAAACATATGGATGGTACAGTTCTCCTGAACATTGCAACCATCTTTGATAACGATTTTACCCCAATCACCACGAATAGCCGCACCCGGACCTATGTACACATCTTTCCCTATAATCACATTGCCTGTTACCGCTGCCTGAGGATGCACAAAAGCCGATTTGTGAACGACTGGTTTGAAGCTATTAAACTCATAAATTGCCATAGATCACCATTTTTTGAACCGCAAAGAGCGCTAAGGTTACGCAAAGTTCGCAAAGAAATTACTTAGCGTTCTTTGCGAGATCTCCGCAGACTTTGTGGTTGATTACTATGTTTTCTCCAGAATGACTGCCATTCCTTGCCCAACACCTACACATAGCATGCATAAAGCATATTTGTGTGAATCTTTTTCGTGAAGTTCTACAGTGGCTGTTTGCAATAGTCGCTGTCCGGTCATGCCCAATGGGTGTCCTAAAGCAATAGCTCCTCCGTTCGGGTTGAGCCGGGGATCGTTATCATCCATTTCCAGCATTCGTGTTACACCTAAAGATTGGCCTGCAAATGCTTCATTCAATTCAATTACATCCATGTCGTCCAGTTTCATTCCCGCTCGTTTCAATACTTTTTGAGCGGCTTCAACCGGACCTAATCCCATAATTCGGGGCTCAATACCTGACACGGCATGGGCTACAATTCGGGCTTTGGGTTTGAAACCAAAATCCTTCACGGCTTTATCTGAAGCGACCAGCAAGGCTCCGGCACCATCATTCAGACCTGATGCATTTCCAGCAGTAACGGTCCCGTCTTTCTTGAATGCAGGACGAAGTTTAGCCAATACTTCAGCAGTAGTATCCGGACGCATAAATTCATCATGTTCAAATAAATATGGATCTTGTTTTCTGCGGGGAATTTCTACGGGTACAATTTCTTTAGCCAATCGACCAGAATCGCGCGCAGCTCCGGCTTTTTGTTGACTCCAGGCTGCAAATTTATCCTGATCTTCCCGGCTGATAGTATGCATTTCCACTACATTTTCTGCGGTCATCCCCATTCCATCGGTGCCGTACATCTCTTCCATTTTAGGATTGATGAACCGCCAGCCGAAGGTTGAGTCATGCATTTCAGTAGTTCCGGAATAGGGAGAGGAACCCTTTCCTAAAACAATGGGTCCGCGGGTCATGTGTTCCACTCCTCCGGTAATAAATACGTCTCCTTCGCCGGCTTTTATGGCATGGTAAGCCTTTACGGTGGCACTCATACCTGAGGCACATAATCGGTTCACGGTTTCACCTGGAACAGAAACAGGAATTCCAGCCAATAATGAAGCCATGCGAGCAACATTTCGGTTATCTTCCCCAGCTTGGTTTGCACAGCCTAAAATCACATCCTCAATCGCTTCAAGATCTAACCCCGGGTTTCTGTTTATAAGTTCTTTGATGGGAATTGCCGCCAGATCATCAGCCCGGATGGGAGAAAGCGATCCTTTTAATTTTCCAATGGGAGTTCGTATTCCGTCAACGATATATGCTTCAGACATATAATTTTAAATTTTGAATTCTAAATTTTTAATTACCCAAATCATGCTGCTTTCCTGTCCTGTAAACCGTACCTCTGAACTCAGCAACCAGATCTTTATCCTGATTGGATACCTTTACCTTATAAACCCCGATTGTTCGTCCATTTTGAAGTTCTTCGGTTTCAGCCGTTAAAACATCCCCAACAGATATTTTTTTGGTGAAGTTGATATTATTCTCCAAAGCCAGTGAAATAGCCCCTCGGGAATTTGAGGCAAAAGCCAAGGCGCTGTCCGCGAACGAAAAAGTAATCCCGCCATGACAAACACCAAATCCATTGGTCATTTCTTCTCTGATTTCCATCGAGAGTTTGCAATAACCGGGTGCCGATTCCAATACCTCGATACCCATCCACTGTGAGAACGGGTCGTTTGCGAGCATATGGTTTATAACAGGATTGATGTCTTTACTCATAGTTTTGGTGCAAAGTTATCAGCCGTTAGTAGTTTGATAGCTGACCGCTATTCTTCATAAAAATTCTTTTCCTGAGCCACCATTTTCTTCAACAATGGGTTTGGGCGATATCGGTCTTCCCGGTATTCAACCTGCAGGGCTGTCATTCGGTCAAGCACATTTTTGAGCCCAATTTCATCGGCCCATTTCAGGAGACCTTTGGGATAGTTGACTCCATTTTGCATGGCCAGGTCAACGTCTTCAATAGATGCGATGTTCATAAATACAGCATCGCAAGCTTCGTTGATGAGCATCGTCAGTATCCGGTTGAAGATTGTCTCACCAAGCTCTTTATCCTTTGTGGGAGCCGGGTTATCTGCTCCTTCCCGGTAGTCATAAAAACCGCGTCCCGATTTTCTACCTAACCAGCCGGCTTCTACCATTCGTTTCTGTGCAAAGGAAGGTTTGAATCTTGGGTCATAATAAAACGCCTCAAATACCGAGCAGGTAACTTCATAATTTACATCATGCCCGATCAGGTCCATGAGCTCAAAAGGCCCCATTCGGAAGCCTCCAATTTCCTTCATGGCCCAGTCGATGGTAGCGGCGTCAGCGATGCCTTCTTCATAAATACGCAGCGCTTCCCCGTAAAAAGGCCGGGCAACCCGGTTTACAATAAAGCCGGGAGTGTCCTTACCTGAAACGGTGATTTTGTCCCAGCTTCGAATAAATTCTTTGGTAGATTTGAAGACATCGTCTCCGGTGGCGATACCGGGAATAACCTCTACTAACTTCATAAGGGGAGCGGGGTTGAAAAAATGGACGCCTAAAAATCGCTCGGGCTTTTTAAGGGCTGATGAAATAGCGGCAATAGAGAGGGATGAAGTGTTGGACGCCAGCACGGAATCACGGGGAACAATCGCCTCCAGCCTGGAAAAAGTATCTTTTTTTACATCCAGATCTTCAACAATAGCTTCAATCACAAATCCGCATTCCCCGAAACCGGTGATATTATCCACAAACTCAATGCGATTTAAGATACCATCCACTTCATCCTGAGTCATTCGCTCTTTTTCGACCTGCCGGGCAAGAATACTTTCCAGTCCCGCTTTGGATTTTTCAAGTTGTTCAGGATAAGCATCGTATAAGAAAACGTGGTGACCTTGAGTAGCGGCAACCTGTGCAATTCCGGTTCCCATTGTTCCGGCTCCAACTACGCCGATTTTCGCATCGTTGTTAATCATAAGTAAATATCGTGTTTTATCGTCTGAAAAATCGCTTCCAAGATAAGGAATCTGAGACGGAATGCGTTGTAAATTGAGGGAAATTTTCAAACTTGAAAGTAATAAGGAAAAAAGATATCATAATGATATCAAATAAATAAGAGGTATAATTATGCCTGACGTTTTAGTAAGAAATATTGATGAGAAAACGCTTAATAACTGGAAGAAGAGAGCAAAGAGGAACAACCGTTCGCTACAAGCGGAATTGAAAGATGTGATAGATTCTCTGGGTAGAACCGATCCGGAAGAAGTAAAAAAAGAAATAAGGGCTACTTTAGAAAAATATAAAGCAGAAGGAAGGCAATTTTCTGACAGCGTTGAACATATACGGGAGATTCGTGACCGGTGATCTAAAAGTTATTGATGCATCTTTAGCGCTGAAGTGGGCTATTAACGAGCAGCATTCAGAAGAAGCATTATCACTCTTGGATGAGTTGGATGTATTCATTTGCCCGGAGGTTTTCTATTTGGAAATTGATGCAGTGTTAACAAAAAGGGTAAGAATTAGAGAATTAGAAGCACAGGAGGCAAAAGAAATAAAAAATAACTTTCGGGCATTGCCTTGTAAATTGATTTCCCATTCCCAAATTGATGAGATAGCTTTTGATCTTTCCACCTCATTTAACATCAGCTATTTTGATGCTTTGTACCTTTCAACAGCCTTGAAGTTTAATACGGTTGTTCAAACCGCTGACGTTAGGTTTTTTAATGAGCTTCAAAATACGGATTACAAAAATCACATTGAGAAGATTCAGGGAGTTTAACCTCCAATACTACCCAAATGTGTGTGCTTGAAATCATCTGGGAATTTGAGTCCATAGCCAAAAATACGATCAAAGGCAGCATGACTCAAGAACACAATTCCTATTGCAATAAGCCATTCTATTTCTGCAAAAAATCCAGCTAGG
Organism: Gracilimonas sp.; assembly: GCF_017641085.1. NCBI lineage: Bacteria > Pseudomonadati > Balneolota > Balneolia > Balneolales > Balneolaceae > Gracilimonas > Gracilimonas sp. The sequence continues at coordinate 144,351 of NZ_JAEPPI010000003.1, forward strand.
ACAAGCACGATCATTAATCCCTTATGATGGAAGAAATTGTAGATCCATGAACCGATATTCGTGTTAATTAGGTAGGCAGCAAATGAGATATCAGGAAGGAAGAAGAGCAGGGCGAAGATCCACCAACTGTATGATGTAACGAATCCAAAGAGAATTACGGAACCGATGAAGAGTGCGAGTTCTTCAAGATTGAGAAGGAGTTTTAGGTGTTTACTAAGTTCAATATTCATAATGAAGAGTTGTTAATAACGTACAAGGGTCGATCACAGATTACGCAGACTTCACTGATTAGTTGTAGAATATCGAGTAGATCAAATAAATCAGTGAAATTCCTCAATCATTAAAATCTGTGATCCTATTGACCTTTGAACTCCGGTTTCCTTTTCTCCATAAAAGCTTTTACTCCCTCATTGTAATCGTGGGTTTTACCGGCTTCAGCCTGAAGTTTGGCTTCCAGTTTCATTTGTTCTTCAAGACTGTTTGAAAATCCAGCATTGAATCCGCGTTTGGTAAGCCCAAATCCTTTGGTGGGCATGTTGGCCAGTTTTGATGCTATAGCTTTTGCTTCGTCCATGTATTTCCCGGTGGGATAGGCTTTCCAGATCATGCCCATTTCAACGGCTTCTGCTGCAGAGACTTTTTCACCCAAGAAAGTGAGAGCCGTGGCACGGGCAAGTCCTATGAGTCTGGGTAAAATATAGGTGCCGCCACTGTCCGGGATCAACCCAATTTGTGAGAAGGACTGAATGAAAGATGCTTCCTCACTGGCAATAACAATATCACAGGCAAGGGCGATGTTGGCTCCGGCTCCGGCAGCTGTTCCGTTTACGGCACAAACCACCGGCTTCTCCAATTTTCGAATTCCTTTAATTATGGGAATATAGGTGTGATGCACAATTTCACTTAAATCACGATCGGGGTCGTTTGAGACTTCCGTTGCCTCTGCTAAATCCTGTCCGGCACAAAAGGCACGTCCCTCACCGGTAAGTAACACGCAGCGTACTTCATCATCTGATTCGGCGCGATGGAGGGCTTCTTTGAGCTGATTGGCCATTTCGAAGATAAAGCTGTTGAGCTTGTCGGGGCGGTTCAGGGTGATGGTGAAAATGCCATTACTTAAAGTAGTCTGAATCACGGATCTGGCAGATTAAAGGATTAAATGGATTTTAGTTTGAGATGAAGTTATAGAATGAGGGCCTTTTCACAAAAAATTGTTATCCAAATAATTGGAGTAACTACTGAATGCAAAAAATCAGTGAAATCCGCACAATCCCAAAATCCGTGCTCATATACACTTAAAATGCTCGAAGGGCTGATCGCAGTTATTACAGAAATACTGAGATTTGCAGGCTGTAGATCCGAATTGACTTACCAGCTCTGTCTCGAATGAATCACAAAAAGGGCAGGGAATAACTTTAGTGCTGGAAAGGCTTTTCAGGAAATCTTCTTCCTCTTCGGATTTTTCCGGAGGGGCAATACCATAATCTTTCAGCTTTGATTTTGCCTCGTCGGTCATCCAGTCGGTGGTCCAGGTCTCAGCGAAGTCGAGTTTAACGGAATAGTTTTCAACGTGACGTTCTTCCAGCTTCTCATTTACGAGCTTCTCAATGGCGTTCATGGCCGGGCAACCGGAGTAAGTGGGGGTGATTTTAACTAATACTTGCCCATCTTCAACCTCAACTTTTCGGGCAATACCCATCTCCACGATATTCAATACAGGAATTTCGGGATCGGTAACCTCTTTGAGGTACTCCCAAATCTGCTCCTTAGTGTGTAGCTGGATTGTTGACATTATTTATGCCTTAGTAATGAGTAGTGAGGATTGAGATATGAGTTGCAAGTCATAAATTTTGAAAACTAACGACTCAAAACTCATTCCTCACTACTCATATGAATTTCATTTCCACTCCGCATCGGGATAGGAACGTCGCAGGAACTGCATCTGGGCTAATAAATGTCCCAAATGTTCGGTGTGAATTCCCTTTCGGCTTCCGCTCATCATAAACTGATCCCAATCTGTAACCGTGAGTGTGGCTTCCGTTAGAGTATCTTCCACCAGTTTCTTGAATTCCTTCCTGAACTCAGATGAATCAATTGCGATTCCTTCTTTCATTAATAAATCGTCAACCTCATCCATATAGAACAGCTCATCGAGGTACATCCACAACTCATCGAAGGATTCCTGAATGCGATTATGGCTTTCCTCGGTTCCGTCACCCAGGCGCAATACCCACTCCCGGCTGTGCCGCAGGTGATATTTTATTTCTTTGAGATGCTTGCTGATCATTCCGGAAAATTGCTCGTCATCAGCTTCTTTCAGTCGCTCGTATTGGAAGTAACTGAAAGCACTGAACAAAAATTGTCGGGCTATGGTAAATCCGAAATCACCTTTGGGTAATTCGCAAAGCTGTAGGTTGGTGAAGTCACGGTCATCCCGGAAGAAAGCAAAGTGATCCTCATCATGGCCTTCACCCTCAACTTCAGCGGCATATTCATATAAGGCGGTGGCGTGTCCGATTAAATCCAGCGAGATGTTAGCCAATGCCAGGTCTTCTTCAAGCTGTGGGCCGTGTCCACACCATTCAGCGTTGCGCTGTCCTAAAATCAAACGGTCGTCGGCTAGCCTCAACAGGTATGTTAAAAAGGCTTGTTGCTTAGTCAATTCTTTGGTAGCTGTACTCATGATCTTTTCTTTACGGCTCTTGGTACACTGTAAAACTGAGGGTGTCGGTAGGGTTTGTCGTTGGCCGGGTCGAAAAACGGACCCATATCTTCAGGTGTGGAAGCGGTTATGTATTTCGATTCAACCACCCAGATACTTACGCCTTCATTTCTACGTGCGTAGGTATCCCGAGCATTTTGCAAAGCCATTTCTTTGTCCGAAGCATGTAAGCTTCCGGCATGCTCATGGGGTTTCCCGGATTTTGGTTGAGTGAAAACCTCCCACAGAGGCCAATTGTCTTTGTTGTTTTCTTCTGACATTAATAATCTGTTTTCGAAGTTAAGAAAGGAGTCAAAACTCAGTATTCAGTCGTCAGAATATTCTGAGTTCAGACTGCTGTGTTCTGAGTTCTAATCACGATGCCTTTTCCTGGCTCAATTTCTTTTTGCGGGCGTAAGCATTTGCAGCTTCACGAACCCACTCACCATCTTCATGAGCTTTACGGCGGGCTTTTATTCGATCCCGGTTCATGATGCCATTACCTTTAACCACGTTCCAAAATTCATCCCACGGAATGTCGCCGAAGTCCCAATGACCGGTTTCTTCATTATATTCAAGGTCCGGATCGGGCAGGGTTACGCCTATAGCTTCCGCTTCCATCACCATGCGATCCACAAAATGCTGACGCAGCTCATCATTGGTTTTCAGTTTTACCTGCCATTTAATGAGTTCGGCACTGTTTGGGGAATCAGAATCGTGCGGACCAAACATCATCAGGCTTGGCCACCACCAGCGGTTAACAGAATCCTGGGCCATTTTTTGTTGCTCAGGAGTTCCATCCGCCATTTTGGCGAGCATCTCATACCCTTGTTTCTTATGAAAGCTTTCTTCCTTACAGATACGAACATTCGCCCGGGAGTAAGGACCGTAAGAAGAACGGGCCAGCATGGTTTGATTTACGATGGCCGCTCCATCTACCAGCCAGCCAATGGCGCAAATATCGGCATAGGTCATAGTTGGGTAGTTGAAAATGCTGGAATACTTAGCGCTGCCATATAGATACTGATCAACAAGTTCGCTGCGATCAATGCCAAGCGTTTCGGTTGCACTATATAAATAGAGTCCGTGCCCGGCTTCGTCCTGAACTTTGGCTAAAAGCACCAATTTTCTTTTCAGTGATGGAGCCCGTTCAATCCAGTTTCCTTCCGGTAACATACCCACAATTTCGGAGTGAGCATGCTGGCTCATCATCCTGATTAATTGCTGCCGATACCGTTCGGGCATCCAGTCTTTGGGCTCTATTTTTTCTCCCGCATCAATGCGGGCTTGAAATTCGTCTAACTTTTCTTGGTTTTCCATGGTGTGAATATACGATTTTTTTGGAAGCGCTTTTCAATCCTGACAACAGGAATTTAAAAAGAGTAGTTCGGGAATTGAAATGAAAAGTGATTACGATGTAGTATCCTAAACTGGTTAGCTGTAAAATGGCTTGTGGATATTAAAATGCTTTAGGGTTGTAACGAAAAGCGGTTTAAATACTCTTTTTCGTGTGGAATATTAGCAGTTTGAATGGTAACGTTGATTAGGAAAAAAGAAGGGTGCTATGAAAGATGTTCCAAAAAAAATATCTCGGTTAGTAATATGGCTGATCAGTCTGTTCGGAATTATTTTATTTGTGAATCCGCTTCGGGATGGACTAAGCATTTCACAAAGAATAGTGCTTATAGCATTGTGTCTGCTATTTGGCGTTGTTCCAGTAGCAATGCGCAGGACTAAGTCACTTCAAGAAATTGTTGAAGACGAGAAAAGTATGACTTTGCTTGGTTTGGGTTGCTTGATGCTGATCTATTGTATTTCCGAGTCTTTTTATTATGAATTCTTTTCTAAAGAAGCATTGCTGGCTTGGTTTGCGGGAATTATTAGTTTTGCTTTTTCGATCATACTTATCGTAGCTCCAGGAAATAATCAAAAACTGAGTTTATAGGTAAATGATGTAAAGCAAAAAATGCCTGTCTTTACATCGTTGCGAAGAACCACCTTTGCAACGCAACTTGAGAAGCTCGGGCTTCCTGATACTGTTAAGAGCCAGTCTACCCGGAAACCACAATACTGGAAGCTGGAGCTTCCCGGAAGGAGTGTCGCAGCCGGAAAGCCAATAATCGAGTAGCATTTCGCGAAATCTCCTGCCGTGCAAATTTTTACTCTTATGGAAGCGCTTTTTATTTTGTACTTTCATGGGTGAGTAAAGATTAAGTAAAAGCATGGATATGGCGAACCAATCAGATACCCTGGACCGACCCCTCGAAGAGAAATTTGATGATCATCTTGGCTTACAGGATGTGGACTATGTGGAACATTATGTGAACAACGCCAAGCAGGCGGCTCATTTTTATATCACCACTTTTGGGTTTGAGATGAAGGCCTATTCGGGATTAGAAACGGGTATTCGCGACCGGGCTTCTTATTACCTGGAACAGGGGAATATCCGGTTTGTCATTTCGGCTCCGCTAAACAGCGGTTCACCCATTGCAGAGTTTGTTCAAAAGCATGGGGACGGCATCAAAGATATTGCCATGCATGTGGAAGATGTGGACCGGGCGTTTAATGAATCGGTGAAAAGGGGTGCTGAGCCGGTTTTGGAGCCTCATGATATGAAGGACGAACACGGTACCATCCGCAAGGCAGCCATTAAAACGTACGGAGATGTGATCCACTCTTTTATAGACCGGTCGAACTACAACGGCTTGTTCATGCCGGGATTTCAAGCTAAGGAAAGCCTGGTAAAAGCAGACCCGGTTGGTGTTGAGTTTGTGGATCACTGTGTAGGAAACGTGGAGCTGGGCCGAATGGAAGACTGGGTGGACTTTTACCGGGATGTGCTGGGCTTCACCCAATATATTAGTTTTGATGACAAAGACATCTCTACCGAATATTCAGCGTTGATGAGCCGTGTGATGGCCGGTGGGCGCGGGATGATAAAATTCCCGATCAATGAGCCGGCAGAAGGAAAGAAGAAATCCCAGATTGAAGAATACCTGGATTTCTTCGAAGGGCCGGGCGTGCAGCACGTAGCTCTGCTGACCGGTGATATCATCGATACCGTAGGAAAGCTGAGAGATCGCGGCGTTGAATTCCTGAAAGTGCCCACTACCTATTATGAAGAATTGGAAGACCGGGTGGGTAAAATTGATGAGCCTATCGACAAGCTGGAAGATTTGGGAATTCTGGTTGACCGCGATGATGAAGGATACCTGCTTCAGATTTTCACCAAGCCGGTAGTGGATCGGCCAACTTTATTCTTTGAAATCATTCAGCGAAAAGGAGCCCGCGGTTTCGGAAAAGGAAACTTCAAAGCCCTATTCGAAGCCATCGAACGCGAACAAGACGCCAGAGGCAACCTTTAATCAATTTAAAATTCAAGATTAAAAATTAAGAATTGGAGTGAGCCAATTTTAAATTTTTAACTTTTCATTTTTAATTCAGAAGTCATGTACTACCACGCATTAGGGAAAATCCCGCATAAACGTCACACCATTTTTCGTCGTCCGGATGGAGAGCTATATACGGAAGAACTTTTCGGGGCGGAGGGTTTCCACGGAAACAGTTCGTTGCTCTATCACCATCATATGCCTACACGGGTGGTTAAAATTGAAGAAGGGGCAGAGGTTGTTGTTAAAAAAGCGGATGAAAAAACGCTCCGGCATCGCTTACTGAAGACGAAGGACGTCCCTGCCGGCGGAGATCCCATTACCGGTCGTAAAGTGCTGATGTTCAATAACGACATTCAGATTGGAACAGCCCGCCCTAACGGAAATATGGATTATTTCTATCGCAATGGGGAACATGATGAGCTGATTTTTATCCACGAAGGCGAGGGACATATACAGTCTGTTTTCGGCCGGCTCGATTTTGGCTATGGCGACTATATTTTCCTTCCCCGCGGAACCACCTATCAAATGAGTTTTGAGACGGATGAAAATCGGTTCCTGTTTGCTGAATCCACCGGGCCTATTGAATTCCCTAAGCGTTACCTGTCTGAAATGGGGCAGTTTATGGAGAATTCTCCCTTCTGTGAGCGGGATTTCCGGCTTCCTTCCGAGCAGCTTTTCTTCCCGGAAGAAGGCGAGTTTGAAGTGCGTATTAAAAAAGGAGGGCGTTTTCATCATTACACCTTTGATCATCACCCCTGTGATGTAGTCGGTTGGGATGGATATCTGTATCCGTGGATTTTCAACATTAAAGATTTTGAGCCGATCACCGGACGTATCCATCAGCCGCCACCGGTTCACCAAACCTTCCGTGGTCACAATTACGTGGTATGCAGTTTCTGTCCGCGTAAATTCGATTATCATCCCGAATCCATTCCGGCACCTTACAACCACTCCAATGTAGATTCTGATGAAATGATCTATTATGTGGAGGGGGATTTCATGAGCCGGGAAGGAATTGGCTATGCGGATATTACTTTACATCCCGGGGGCATCCCACATGGACCTCAACCCGGTAAAGCCGAAGCGAGTATTGGAGCCGAAGAAACCGATGAATATGCGGTTATGATAGACACTTTCCACCCGATGTATGTAACCGAAGAGGCCATGCGATTAGATGACCCGAGTTATCCGTATTCCTGGATTGAAGATAAGTAAAGTTCAATTCTGACTGGTGACGATCGCTCTGCGTGGTCACCAAATTTGCTCCGAGCAAATAAAAAATCCCGGTAATCCATAAATCCTGCGAATCAAGGTTCAAAATTAGCTTCTGAACCATGATTTCAATGATTAAAGGATTAGCAAGATTACTAAACTCAGACTCGAACTACTAACACCTAAAACCTAACACCTACACCTTGTAACTAATCCCTATCCTCTCCATATTCCCGCCCATCTATTTTTAAATTTCAAAACTCTGTCATGAGAAAAGTTTTTCTGCTATTCACGTTTTCACTCATCACTTTATCACTCTCCGCTCAAACGACAACCAGGTACGAAATTTCCTTCGAAAATGCGGTTCATCACGAAGCTGAAATTTCAGTGATTTATACCAACCTGGAGAATAAAGTACTGGAAGTGCGAATGAGCCGGACTTCTCCCGGTCGATATGCGCTCCACGAGTTTGCAAAGAATGTATATGGGGTAAAAGCCACCGACGGCAAGGGAAAGGAGTTGGAAGTGACCCGTCCAAATCCGCACCAATGGAATGTAAGCGGACACGATGGAACCGTGAAATTTGAGTACACCCTGTTTGCCAATCGGGGAGACGGTACCTATTCGCAGGTAGATGAAACCCATGCCCACCTCAACATACCGGCGACTTTCGCCTGGGCCAGGGATTACGAACACCGCCCGATTGAAATCACCTTTGATGTGCGTGAAGATCTGAACTGGAAAGTGGCAACGCAGCTAAAACCTCTCGAAGGAACGACTTATTACGCGCCCGACCTCTATTATTTCCTGGACAGCCCGGTGGAGATTGCGGATTTCCATGAGCGGCAGGAAGCCATTGATGGTCAGCTTATTAAAATGGCTTTGCATACCCCGGCAACGGATGAAGAAGTAGATGAATACTTTGGTAAAGTGATGGCCATCGTGAATGCACAGGTCAACCTATTCGGAGAGCTTCCTGAATTTGACTACGGTGAGTACGTATTTCTGAATTGCTTTATGCCCAATGCCAGCGGAGACGGGATGGAGCACCGCAATTCCACCATTGTAACCAACTCAAAACCTATAGACCAACCACTTGGGAATACCAGCTTGGGAACGGTATCTCATGAATTTATTCATGTCTGGAACGTGGAGCGTATTCGCCCGGCCAGCCTGGAGCCCTTCAATTTTGAGGAAGCCAATATGAGTGGCGAGCTCTGGTTTGCTGAAGGCTTTACCAGCTATTACGATGACCTGATTCTGCACAGGGCCGGAATTAACACTGCAGCAGAATATGCGGAAGCCCTGGATGGCGGATTGAACTATGTAATCAACAGGCCCGGACGACAGTTTTTCTCTCCGGTTGAAATGAGTTACCAGGCCCCGTTTGTGGATGCAGCCACGTCCGTAGATCCTCAGAATAAAACAAACACCTTCATTTCTTATTACACCTATGGAAGCGTGCTCGGACTCGGGCTGGATCTTTCACTCAGAAAAATGGACGGCAACAAAAATCTCGATGACTTCATGAAGCTGATGTGGAGAGCGTTCGGGAGAACGGAAGTCCCTTATACCAATCGTGATATTCATGAAATGCTGGTTGATTATGCGGGCGAGGATTTTGCCGATGAGTTTTTCGAGAAATACATTTTTGATAGTCAGCTGCCGGATTATGAAAGTCTGTTGGCAGATTTTGGGATATCACTGACCAAAGCAAATCCCGGAAAAGCCGTACTTGGAACAGGTATTGAAATTGAAGATGGGGTCGGTAAGCTGGAATCCAATGCGCTGATTGGTTCACCGATTTATAAAGCAGGGATTGAATCAGAGGATGAAATCGCAACTATCGCAGGAACTTCTTTGAGTGAGGTGGAAAGCGTGGATGATATCCTTAGCGAATACAAACCCGGGGATGAAATCGAAATTACGTTTACCCGTTGGGGAGAAGAGAAATCAGCTTCTGTGACTTTGGCCGAAGACTCGACTCTTAAATCAGAGCTCAATCAAAAGGCGGACAGAACCGCTAAACAGCGAAGAGATGCATGGTTAAAAAAGTAATGCTGATTAATTCCTGCAATGGTATTTCACCCCGAATGCTCTTATAATAAGCCTTCCTTTAAACAGGGAGAGAGACTCTACAAGCTTAATATGTTATGGATTTTGTGTATATGAACAGCCGTTTTATAGTGAAATTTGTTAAATCGTTTTTTTTGATGGTATTAGTGGTGGGATTATCGGCATGCAAAAGCTCGGAGTCGGTAAGCAATAATTCGGAATCAGATAAAGAGACGGCTACTGAGCAAAGTGTGGACAATGATTCAGGGATGACTACCGCCGAAATGGAAGCTTTGTATTGGGCCCGACAAGACAGTGCCCGGATGAACTTCACCAAAGCCGATGTAAAGTTTATGACCGGGATGATTGCTCACCATGCACAGGCACTAATCATGTCGCGACTTGCACCGGAAAATAACGCAAGTCCTCAGATCCAAACCCTGGCTGCCCGCATTATCAATGCCCAGAAAGATGAAATCCGCTCTATGCAAACCTGGCTCCGTGATCGTGATCAGCCGGTTCCTGAAGTACATATCGAAGGATTGAACCTGATGATTCATGGGCTTGGGGAAGATCACATGAAAATGGATCACACCAATATGGCAGGAATGTTATCACCGGCTCAGCTAAAAGAACTCAGTGAAGCCACAGGCGAAGAATTTGACCGTCTGTTTCTGAAATATATGATCGACCACCATAAAGGGGCAGTAACGATGGTCACCAAATTATTTGATACCGATGGAGCCGCTCAGGACGATGCCGCATTCCGTTTAGCATCAGACATTCAGGTAGATCAGCGGACGGAAATTGACCGTATGCAGCTGATGCTGGACCGGATGACTGCAGCTAATGGCCAATAAAGAATATCACGTCAACAAAAACACAGAATACGTACTTATGAACAAATCGAAACTATTTTTTATGCTGATGGTGTCGGTATTGATTGGTGCCTATGGGTGTTCGTCATCTTCCATGATGGACGACTCAAGCTCACCGTCAATGATGCCATCTATTGAACCCAAGCCGGTAACGGAAGCAAACCCGCCCAGTCCCGACCCTCGGGTAGGGCTGAAAGCCGGTTTATTTGATGCCGAAGAAGCCAGCTGGAATCTGAATATGCTGTCTCAAACACCTCCGCCCGAAGATTTTGTGGGTGTTACGAATTCTGACCTGGCCTTTAAAGGTAACTATGCTTTTCAGGGGAATTATAATGGCGTGATTGTATGGGATGTATCCAATCCCCGATCCCCGGAACTGGTTGTTGATTACCTGTGCCCGGCTTCGCAGAGTGATGTTTCTGTGTATGGAAATCTTCTTTTTGTTTCCGGTGAAGGCTTGGGTGGTCGACTTGATTGTGGCACCGAAGGAGTGCAGGAAACAGTGAGTGAAGAACGACTTCGCGGAATCCGTATTTTTGATATTACCGATGTCAAAGAGCCAAAATATGTGTCCAACGTTCAAACCTGCCGTGGTTCACACACGCATTCCGTTTTAAAAGATCCTGAAGATGACGAAAACGTTTATATCTATGTGTCAGGGTCAGCGCCGGTTCGTCCGAATGAAGAATTGCCCGGATGTTCAGCTGCCATGCCGGATGAAGATCCGAATTCCGCCTTATTCAGAATTGAGGTAATTAAAGTCCCGCTGGATAATCCTGAAGAAGCAGCTATTGTAAATTCTCCCCGAATTTTTGAAAACCTGACAGCTGCTCCAACCCACGGTATGGCTCCGGCCGACAAAGCAGCGTTGGAAAAAGCGAAAGAAGAAGGAGCTTTTACAGCCGAAATTTTTGGTCAGGAACGAGTAATTCCTGGGCGGTATGTACGAATGATTCTATCGAATGTAGCCCAGCAGCGAGCCGGAGAAGGTGCAGAACCTACAGCGGCTGACAGTGCTTATCTCCGTGAAAATATCCAGATGATGGTGGACCAGCAGTTTGGAGTCGGTGGAGATGAAGAAGACGATCGCGGACCAAACCAGTGTCACGACATCACCCTTTATCCGGAGATTGGTTTAGCCGGGGGTGCTTGTGAAGGCTACGGACTCTTACTGGACATTACTGATCCTGTAAACCCTAAGCGGGTAGATGCGGTTGCTGATTCAAACTTCTCATACTGGCACTCTGCTACCTTCAGTAACGATGGAAGCAAAGTATTGTTCACGGATGAGTGGGGCGGTGGCGGTCAGCCAAAATGCCGTGAAACGGATCCTTACGAGTGGGGAGCTAATGCCCTGTTCACCATCAATGAGAACAATAAGATGGAATTCGAAAGCTACTATAAACTCCCTGCTCCACAAACCACAGAGGAAAACTGTGTAGCTCACAACGGATCTCTTATTCCGGTTCCGGGACGGGAGATTATGGTTCAGTCGTGGTATCAGGGTGGTATTTCTGTGTTTGACTGGACCGATCCATCCAACCCGGTTGAAATTGCTTTTCACGATCGTGGCCCGGTTGATTCTACCCGTATGGCGAACGGCGGAAGCTGGTCGGTGTATTGGTACAACGGTATGATCATCAACTCTGAAATTGCCAGAGGACTGGATATTTTTGAGCTGGAAGCCAATCCGCTACTCACTCAGAATGAAATCGATGCAGCGAATACGGTAACGCTCGATTACCTGAACGCTCAGGGACAGCCTATGTTTGAATGGCCTACAACCTATGCGTTAGCCAAAGCTTACGTAGATCAGCTTGACCGCGATGGAGAAATGAGTGCATCAGAAATTTCAGCACTCCGATCCGGTATTGCGAAAGCAGAGAAGTCATCCGGTTCAGAAAAATCAGCACTACTGGCTGAATTAGCTGACGGAATTGATGCTTCGGGTTCTGCAAAAGCAGGAAAGCTGGCTGAAACACTTCGTGATTTGGCATCTATGTAAATCCGGATCACCGATAAATATATTCAAACCCCGGTTTAGCGAAAGCTGATCCGGGGTTTTTTGTTTTATGAGCCAGTCATCCCGGACTTGATCCGGGATCTCCTTTCATGAGAATGAAAAGAAAACCCTGATATCCATTGTTGCACCTCTGCCCATCCATCCCCATATTCTGCAAATTTTAAACCTAATCGAGCCATGAAAAAACTTCTGACCATCAACCTTCTGATTATTCTTTCCCTTCCACTTTCAGCCCAAAACTATCCGCACATTTTGCCAATGAAGGAACGGGCAGCGGTAATTAATGACATGCTTAAGGATAAAGTCGAACATTATCTTCCGGAGATGATGAGGGAAACCGACATCGATATGTGGATTGTGGTTTCGAGGGAATACAATGAAGATCCGGTGATTGAAACCATGCTTCCGGCTACATGGCTGGCGGCGCGGCGCCGTACTATTTTGGTGATGCATGATTTGGGTCCTGGAAAGGGCGTTGAAACCCTGGCAGTGGCCCGGTATGATGTGGGAGAAGTTTTTAAGAAAGCGTGGGATAAAGAGAAGGAACCCAATCAATGGAAGCGGCTGAAAGAGATTATCGAAGAAAGGGATCCTGAAAGAATTGGTATCAATATTTCTGAGATTTGGGGACACGCAGATGGCATGGTGGTAACCGATTACGAGGAAATGAAAGAAGCCATTGGCAAGAAATACACGGATCGCTTGGTTTCAGCTGAGAAACTGGCTGTTCGCTGGCTGGAAACCCGCACGGAGAAAGAAATGCAGGTGTATCCGCAGATTGTTCGGATTGCCCACCAGATCATAGCGGAAGGGTTTTCGGATGCTGTTATTCAGCCGGGGATCACAACAACTGAGGACGTGGTCTGGTGGTACCGGGAAAAGATCAGGGAGTTGAAACTGATCACATGGTTTCATCCCAGCGTATCCATCCAACGGGCGGACCCCGAATCTTTTGATCACCTGAGAACCTTTGACAGTCGGCCCGGAGAAAACGTGATCATGCCCGGAGATCTACTGCATGTGGATTTTGGTATCAAGTACCTGAGGCTCAATACGGATACCCAGCAGCATGCTTATGTACTTCGTCCGGAAGAAACTGAAGTGCCGGATTACCTGGTGCAGGCTTTTGAAAATGGGAATCGCCTGCAGGATATCTTCACCAGTAATTTTAAGGAAGGAAGAACCGGTAATGAAGTATTGAAGATGTCGCGTGAGCAGGCTATCGAAGAGGGACTCAAGCCAAGTATCTATACGCACCCAATTGGTTATCACGGTCATGCTGCGGGGACCACACTTGGTATGTGGGATGCTCAGGGGGGCGTGCCCGGCGATGGTGATTACCCGTTACATTTGAACACAGCTTATTCCATTGAGCTGAATGCCGCTACCTACATTGAAGAATGGGGCAAAGAAATCCGGATTATGCTGGAAGAAGATGCTTTTTTCGATGATTCCGGCGTGTGGTATATTGATGGTCGTCAACGTGAAATCTTGATGATTCCAAGAGTCCCGGCAAAGCAGTAAAGGAAGAACTCAGTAAACAGGACTCAGAATTCAGAACAGGATTGTTTTGGCTCCTGAATTCTGAGTCCTGATTTTCTTTGACCATCTATTAAAACTTTCTGACCGAACCCGCTTTGCCTTTTTGAAATTCATCCGTTACCATCCAAAAAAAGTTGAAGCACCATGGAATTCAATACCTTAGAAGAAAAGATTGTACACGCCCGAACGCTCGAAAATCCCCCGGAGGATTTGCAGGATGATTTCTTTAGTCTGTTGAAAAGGGGAATAGGAAGCGATAAAACATATCTTATCTACAGGGACGCCGGGCAGAATCGTACAGAAATTTCTTATCGGGAGTTCTATGAGCATGTAGTAAACACAGCCCGTTTTTATCAAACAAGAGGACTTCAGCCCGGAGATAAAATTGCCACTATTTCACACAATCACTGGCATACGGTGGTTCAGTATTTCGCTGCCTGGTTCTGCGGGTTAGTGGTGGTGCCGGTAAATCTCGGGGAAGATGATAACCGGATCGCCTACATCCTGGAAAATGCTGAAGTGAAGCTGGCCCTTGTACGAGATGAATATGCAGAACGCATTCAGGCTATTATTGACAAGGCCGGTGAGCTTAATGAAATTGAAGTAGTGAAATGTGATGAATCCGTCGACTCTTTTTCAACTGAGGACGGTGAGCTTCGGGAAGTAGAAGTTAATATCGAATCTGAAGCACTGATAGTATTTACCTCCGGTACCACCGGAAACCCGAAAGGCGTTGTTTTAACACAACGTAATTTACTGGAAGACGCCCGAACTATTAGTCAGTGGCACAACATTGATGGTCAAACAAAAATGATGTGTGTATTGCCTATTCATCATGTAAATGGCACGGTTGTGACTATGATAACGCCGTTTTTTGTGGGTGGATCTACTGTCCTGAACCAGAAGTTTAGTGCGGGACATTTTTTTGAAGCTATTGAAGAAGAACAGGTTCATATTGTGAGTGTGGTGCCCACATTGCTTCAGTATCTTACCAATTACTATGAAGGTAAGGAAGCTCCGGAGTCAGAACAATTCCGACATATCATCTGCGGTGCAGGCCCGCTGACGGTGAAAGTTGCACAAAACTTTGAAGAGAAATTCGGGATACCAATAATTCACGGGTATGGTCTTTCGGAAACCACCTGCTATTCATGTTTTATTCCGGCCGAACAACCCGAGAAGGAACACAATAAATGGATGCGGGATTTTGGCTATCCAAGTATTGGAATTCCGGTTCCGGCCAATGAGATGGATATTCAGGATGAAGATGGAAACTCTGTTCCTGAAGGCGCGCGGGCAGAAATTGTAATCCGGGGTGTGAACGTGATGAAAGGATATTTCAACAACCGGGAAGCCAATGAGTCGGCCTTTAAGAACGGCTGGTTTCGAAGCGGGGACGAAGGATTTATAAAAAAGGATGAGGAAGGAAACCGATATTTTTTCATTACAGGTCGGTTGAAGGAGTTGATTATCCGGGGCGGCATTAACCTGGCTCCGCTGGAGATTGACGAAGTGATTAACAAAGCCCCGGGCGTAAAAGCCGGAATTTCGGTGGGCTTCGAAAATGATTGGTACGGGGAGGAAGTTGGGGCGTATGTGCAGCTCAAAGAAGGAGCCAAGCAAGACAAAAAAGCTATTTTAGACTATTGTAGAGAACACCTTCCGTTCTCAAAAGCCCCCAAGGTGGTTGTGTTCGGCGAGGAACTTCCGGTCACCTCCACGGGAAAATACCAGCGTCTGAAAGTAGCCCACCTGTTTGAAGAGTGGAAAGAGGTGCAGTTCACCAAACAAGATTAGCCATTAACTGTACCACCGGCACCCTGCTAATACTGGTTATAAACTGCATAATAATGCAGTTTATATAGTCATACATATTTAATTACTTACAGCAGGTAACAGTTGAACAGTAAAAACACGGGGTATAAATGCATAATATAAGCTTCAGTTTATCCATATTCGTACTGCTGGGAAGTTTCCTGATATCAGGGGTGGAGGCTCAGCAGGTTGAACTCAAAGAGAATAAAAACGGTACAGTCGAGTTAATTACGGATTTTAATAAAAGTGCATCACAGCATTATTTATTTCGAAGTAAGTCGATGAGCGTGGAGGACTACACGACGGTAGATCCACTCATGAAATGGGGGCATACACAGCCCTGGGCCGATCCCAAGATTAACTTTGCACCAACAGGGATTTCACAAGCCGTAGGTGACCTGGATGGAGACGGAACTACGGATTTCATCAGAACCTATGAAGTATGGGATGAAAGAACGGATGACTTATCGGACCGGGTACCTAAGACCCTGGTTTTTTTGGGTTCGGGTAATCAGATTGATCATGATTTTATAATCTATGACCGGTTACTGCCTATAGGTGATATTGCCAATACCGGCCAGTCTCAGCTTGTTAGTCAGGACGAAGCCGGAGTAACCCTGTATCAGTTTAGCAGTACCAGCTTTACAACTTCCTCCATTTCCATACCGGAACTAGAAGACCTGGACATTCCCTTTTCCAGCTTTAATATTACCCGGAAGGATATCGACGGGAATTCTATAGATGATGTTATCATCCCTTCAGGAAACACCATATATATAGGTTTGATTGACAGCACGCTGGAAAATTCATCGGTTCTGGAGTTTGATATAAGTACGCAAATTGAGTTTCAGTTTTTCACCATCACTAACATTGAATATGTAGGGTGGAATGGAATTTCATACATACTTGCCACCGTGCGGAATGGACGCACTAATGGTCATTATATATATGTCATGGAGTTGGACCTTACGGCAGAAACCATCTCTCGTGTACAGTCCAGTAAGTTCTCTATGAACAGTTTCTTTTCTACAATTACTCTGGCAGAAGATAGTAACGGATTTCCAAATATTGTTGTGTCCGGTAATGAAAATGAAACAGATTCGACGGGAGGGGCTTACTTGAAAATGTATACCATGTCGAATGATACGAGTTTATATAAAAATCAGCCCGCAGAATTGGATTCTTTGGAAGGTTTTGCTGTCGGTGATCTAAACGGAAACGGATGGTCAGACCTGGTCGTGGATTACTATGGTGAATATAACTTTGCAAGTATCAACCCGTCCGATACCTCGCTTAGCATCGAAGGGGTTATAGGAACACCCCTCGGCAATAATGAATTTGTATCTGTTGACCGGAGCTTTTATCCCCAGGGCGATTTAAATAATGATGGTTATGATGATGCACTACTTTACGTCAGGAACGATGATGTATTTGGTCAGCTTAGGCTTGAAGGGGTGAGCCCAAACGGAACGGTTAATTATGCCAATCCTACCGAATATCTCTATAATGCCGGGGATTACAGGGTAACACGAATTGAAGGAACATTTACATTCGGTGATATTTCCGGAAACGGCCTCGACGATTATGGTTTAATCGTATCGGATGGGTTAAGCGGAAGCCTGGATATTTATGAAGGCGGTAGTGATGGTTCGGCAACTATTGGCACTATTGATTTACCGGGGTTTGTTCAATATGTGACATCCGGCGACTTTAATGTGGACGGCCGGGAAGATATATTAATGCTGATTTCCATAGATGTTGGAACTGACGAAAACCCGGAAAGGTCGAACGAATTACATTTTTATCAACTCGGGTCCACCTCGCCTTATCATGTGATTAAAGGTCAGGATTTTCAGCCGGGTCTGGATGACTACAATAATTTCATAGGTACCATATCTAATGCCGGCGATATTAATGACGACGGACTAGAGGATATACTGGTGGGCGCTCCTTTCCGGGGATTAACACCGATTGGTATATACTACGGCAGTGCATCCCTTTCACTAAACCCGGATGCCCAGGTATCTTTTCCCGAAAACCCGGACATAAACTATAGCTTTGGATGGGGTGGAACTCTTCAGGGCGGCTTTGATTTTAACGGAGATGGCGTTGATGATTTCCTGATTGGCAATAATAATGAAGTGGATCTAAACGACATACCTGACGGAGCCACTTTCGTGAATGATGGCGCCATTCATGTATTTTACGGTTCATCAGGAACCAATGACTTTTCAGGAGGTGCCGATGTAACCCTGAAATCAGATAGCTCAGCCTACAGCGATAATACCTGGCATTGGATTTTCGGATTTAATCAGGTTGCTCATGGGGACTTTAACGGTGACGGAGCTACTGATCTGGCGATTAAGCCTTTCCGGCATATTGAATTCAACGATATAAACCAGGGCAGGCCGGGTATTCATATATTTCACGGGGGTGCTAATTTTGATGGTCAGCCTGACCAGGTGCTTCCCCTTCTTGAGGAAATACATCAGCCTTCCAGGCTTGGAACAGGTAGCGATACCACCGCATTTTCTGGCCGGGCAGAAATTTCAGCAGTGCCCGATATAAACGGGGATGGAGCGGACGAACTACTGTATATTGGCCCGCAATATGAGAGAAACGGTTCCTTCTTCTTTGGAGGAGACACATTATCTTCTACGCCGGATGCCGTATTGAAAGCCCCGAATCAAAGTGTAGGCTTCAACACCAATGGAAACTTCATCAACCGGCAGTATCGTATGTCGATCGGGGAAATGACCGCATCGGGTGTTACCTCGGTACTGGTTTGGCAGCAGGGAGATCTGAATTTCATGGATACACCGGCCTATATATATGAACTGTCACAAATGGCTGTATCTAATGAAGAGCCGGCAGCATCCGGTACGCCTAAGAGCTTCAAACTGGAGCAGAACTACCCGAATCCTTTTAACCCTACCACGAATATTCAGTTTAATATTCCACGAGCAACAGATGTTACGCTGAAGATCTATAATATACTGGGGCAGGAAGTGATGACGGTACTTAACGACTTTAAGTCAGCCGGAACTCACACCGCAACTTTTGATGCCGGCAATCTGGCCAGCGGTATCTATATTTATAGATTACAGGCCGGCGAGTTAAGTCTTCAGCGCAGAATGACGCTCATCAAATAGACGAAAATAACATTCAATTATAAAGCCCGGCTTCAGTTAAGGATCCGGGCTTTTTAATTTCTGTATAGAGATTTGAATAGAAATAAGTAATCATCCCTGTATTCTTTTTTAAAAAATGAAATCAGGCATTTCCTGAATTTAGGACCAAATTGTACTCACATTCCCGGATAAAATCTAAAACTCTACTCTATTTTATCCCGAATGTATTTTGCTATACACATTCATAATACACGCCCTCATGGTGCATAAAGGTGCTGTCTTTTCTGTTTAGGTCCAGCGGGTCGCCATTAAAATTTGTGGCACGGAATCCAAGTTCGTGAAATATGCAGGCAGTGGCCGCGAAATCCCAAAGACTGCCTCCGCCAATTTCTTTCTTGGGGTGCTTAATCATATTAGCGGGAGTATGTTGTACTACTTTGATGGCGTTCAGAACCGAGCCGCCGCCCTGTAGTACCCGTAAGCCTGTTAAATTCAGTTCGCCCACTTTATGATGAAGGTGCCTCATCAGCTCATCCGGTCGGGGAGTTTTGGTTAATGGCTTGTCGGTGATATGGGTGAGGTAATCATTGGGTTCGGGAAGTTTCCAGCGCTTATCATTTTTAAAGACCCTATGTCCTTTAGCAGCATGATAGAGGGTTTCAGTGCTGGGGTCGTATATGACGCCAATCACGGGTGTTCCGGCCCGGGAAACAAGGGCTATAGATACCGAGAAATCCGGTATTTTACGGCTTAAGGCCAGGGTGCCGTCGATGGGGTCCACGCACCAGAAATAATCTTTTTCAAACCTGCTGCCATCGTCTTCGGTTTCTTCTGTTAGCAGGGCTATATCATGTTCTTCACAAGTGGGAAGCAAGTATGAAAGAATCTCATCTTCACATTCCTTATCCACTTTAGTCACGATTTGAGAAGCATAATTACTTCCGCCATCAGGCTTTAACTTCACATCAATGGTAGTATCCAAATAAGATTTTATGATGCGGCCGGCAGCTAATGCGGCTTCCATAGCAGTTTCTTTAAGAGGTAACAGGTTCATCTAAAAGGTTATTTATCACTTCGTTGGTTACACGCTCACTATAGCTGTTGATTTTCCAGTGCCCCGGGCTCCATCCCTTAAGAAACCGGTGGAAGTCTGCCCAGGCTACCCGGTATAAAGGTCGCCATTCCTTTTCAAGGTCTGGGTTTTGCTCGCCCGTTGACTGTTGTAAATAGCTGAAATAGGTGTCCAGAATCTGTTCCTCGAGGGCTTCACACTCTTCCTCATCCAGGCAGCTTCCGATAAAATAGGCCAGATCTTTCATGCCACAGCCTCCTCCCACATACTGAAAGTCTACGGCTGCAACTTCTCCACGCTCCGAAAAACAAAAATTTGCCAGCTTTGCGTCTCCGTGCACAAAAGTCTTAAACCTGCAGGCTTTCAGTTTTTGATCAATAATGGAGGCGGCCTTTTTCAGGTGCTCGTCGCTTAATGCCTCAAGTTCCTGAGGGCGAGTTTCTAAATGCCAGTAGGTGCCCTGATCCCATAATCCCTCCGGGACCATACCCAAGTAACTGCCATGAAAATCCGCCAGCCATTTTAGAATTGGGGTGATTTCTTGCCAGCTTACCGACGTTTTTCGGAGCGGGTAACCCGAGGCATTCAGGTCTTCCAGAACCATAAGTACATCATGTTCCTTATGATTAATGGCCAAACAGCGGGGTAGCCGGGCTTTGGATTGATGACTGTACTGCTCGTACCAGGTGGTTTCCACTTCGTAAGACTTGAGCTTGCGCTGATGGCCGATATCGGAGTTCCAACCCCGGGGATGTTGTTGGGACTTTTCCGTTTGAACGTGCTTTACCACCACATTGGAAACCTGCGCTCCTTCGAGATGTATGCGGAGGATCTTTCCGTAACCACTCCAAAGCTCCTGTATAACTACCTCATCGCTGATGGAGGTAGCACCGGTGCATTCTAAGATGAAAGTTTTAAACGATTCATTCATTGATCCGGAAGATAGCAAAGATATGGCAGTGGATTGGAAGGGAGTTAAGTTACCAATGGTGATACTTGCTCAGGGAGAAAAATAAATAGTTCATCCCAAACCGGTAGCTCGATCCATCACCAATCAAATTAGCAGAATTGCGATAACCCGATTAACGATTTGCGAATAACGAATTTACGTACCACTGAAATATCAACTATCAGGTCGATTAATCACAGCCAGGGTACACCGCGAAGAACACACCAGCTTTTCCCGTTCATCGCGAAGCTCACATTCCCAGACCTGAATTTTTCTTCCAACATGAACAGGCTTTGCAGTTCCTGTTACTTTTCCTCCCATCTTCACTGACCGGATGTGATTGGCATTTATCTCCACTCCTACCACTGTTTGACTGGTCTCGTCCAATTGAAACCAGCCGCCTACCGAACACAACGTTTCGGCGAGGGCAACAGAAGCTCCGCCATGTAATACCCCGAATGGTTGCACCGAATTTTCATTTACCGGCATGGTGGCTACCATTTTGTCTTTGGCCACGTGCTCAAACTCCATCCCCAAAGCATGCCCCATATGCTTATGGGAAAAGTTGAAATAAATCTCGGCTTTCTTTTTTAGATCCTCTTGGATGAACATGAAATTTGAATTTGATTAACAGTGTTAAGTTATTAAAATAAAGATCGGAACCGCTTTCAAATGAATAGTGAAAGTGTATATTAGAAAATACACGCAAACATGATAGGAAAATAATATGAAATACGAACCTACCACGATTTTGTCTGTCGTCTCTGAAGGAATTGAAAAAAATGAAACAGGGATATATTCGGCTGTAAAGCGGGATGGAAAATGGATTGAAACAACCATTGATGATTTTAACCAGATGGTACACGACCTGGCCATGGGCTTGTATGAGCTGGGCGTTCGAAAAGGAGATAAGGTTTCTCTGCATGCTGAAAACAGTACGGAGTGGCTGGTCATTGACCAGGCCATTCTATCTTTGGGGGCGGTTGTAGTGCCCATCTATACCACTCAGCCCGGCGAGCAGATTAAATATATTCTGGAGAATTCCGAGGCAAAGGTTCATTTTGTATCTAACGACGAAGTGTTTGCGGAAACCAAGCCACTGATTAAAGGTGTCGATAACGTGAAGGCGATCATCTCCATTCTAGGTTCAAACCATAACAAGCTCAAGACTTTTGATGAAATCCTGGAAATGGGGCACAAGAAAGGGGAGGAAGATCCGAATTTGTTTGATAAGCTTCGCAGCGACGTACAACCTGATGACCTTGCTACGCTGATCTATACTTCAGGGACCACCGGTGTACCTAAAGGAGTGATGCTGACCCACAACAATATTGCCGGGAATGCTCTGGCCTCGCACGAAATTTTTCCTTTCGACCCTAAAGAGCACGATGAACCAAAGGTCCTTTCCTACCTGCCGCTGGCGCATATGTTTGAACGTACAGCATCCTATATCTATGCCTATGTGGGGGTTCCTCCTTATTACATCGATGAGGTGGAGGAGATACGGGATGATTTTCAAGCCGTGAAGCCCATCTACATGGTTACCGTACCGCGATTGCTCGAGAAAATTGTTACCGGTATAAAAGTTAAAGGACAGGAATTCAGCGGACTGAAAAAGCAGCTTTACTACTGGGCGGTTAATTTGGCTGAAGAGTATGATCCGGAAGATCCGCCTGCTTCCTGGAAATGGAAAATTGCCGACAAGCTGGTGTATGCTAAAATCCGGGAAATGTTTGGTGGAAACCTGGTGGGGCTTAATGTGGGGGGAGCTGCACTTTCACCGAATATCGCTCGTTTTATGAACGGAATTGGGATTTATTGCGGGTTGGGATATGGACTCACAGAAACTTCCCCGGTACTTACCGGGCCACCTGTGGGGGAACTCCGAATCGGTTCATCCGGAAAGCCGCTGGTGGATGTGGAGCTCAAAATTGCCGAGGATGGAGAAATTCTGGCTAAAGGCCCGAACATCATGAAAGGCTATTACAAAATGCCGGAAAAAACCGAGGAGGCAATTGACAAAGACGGCTGGTTTCATACCGGAGACATCGGGCATATTGATGAGGATGGATGGTTGTTTGTAACCGACCGGAAGAAATCGCTTTTTAAACTTTCAACGGGTAAATATGTAGCTCCGCAACCGATAGAAAATGCTTTGGTGAACAGCGGGTTTATTGAACAGGCGGTAGTTGTAGGAAGTGAGCATAAATTTTGTGGTGCCTTAATTGTCCCGAACTGGGAGAACATGAAAAAACGGTTTAAGTCAACCGGACACGACTTCCCGGAAGATAATCCTACTGAGAATGAGTTTGTGATCAAGAGAATTCAGAAGGAAATAGACAAAGTGAACGAGGAGCTTTCCAAGTGGGAGAAAGTGAAAAAGTTCAAGCTGTTGAAAGATCAGTTTACCATTGATGACGGGGAAATCACACCCACGCTTAAAATTAAACGAAATGTGATCAATGAGAAATACAAAGAGCAAATCGACAGTATCTATGCAGAAGAAGAGGAAGAATCTTAGGATCTAAATTTATGAGCACAAAGAAATATTCGATCAGGAAAGTAGCCGTATTAGGGTCAGGAGTGATGGGGAGCCAGATTGCAGCGCATTGCGTAAATGCCGGACTGGATGTGGTGTTACTGGATCTTAAAAGTGATGATCCCATTCGCCCCAATAAAATGGTGGAAGAAAGTCTTCAAAAAGCTTCGAAGATGAAGCCGGCACCCTTCGGAAAACCGGATTTGGCGAAACGAATCGAAATTGGAAATTTCGAAGATGATTTTGATGAGCTAAAAGAGGCTGACTGGATTTGTGAAGTGATCGTAGAGAAGATGGACATCAAAAAAGATATGATGTCTCGCATTGAAAAGGTTCGTAAGCCGGAAACCATTGTCAGCTCCAATACATCCGGGCTTCCAATAAGTGAGATTTCCGAAGAATGCAGTGACGATTTTAAAGCCCATTTTCTGGGAACGCATTTCTTTAATCCACCCCGGTATATGAAGCTTCTGGAAGTAATTCCAACTGCAACCACTTCCGAAGATGTAACTGAATTCATGCACCGCTTCTGTGAGAAAACACTCGGCAAAGGGGTCGTGATTTGTAAAGACACACCCAACTTTATCGCCAATCGGATTGGGATTTTCTCCATCGCTAATATCATGCCTTATTTCTTTGATGGTGACTTCCGGGCTGAAGAAATTGACTTGCTAACCGGAACACTCACCGGGTATTCCAAAGCAGCCACCTTCCGAACGGCAGACATGGCCGGACTGGATGTTACCAATCATGTAGCCAAAAACCTGTATCCATCCATTCCGGATGATGAAATGCGGGAGACTTTCAACCTGCCGAAAGAATTCGAAAAAATGGTGGAAGAAGGCATAATTGGCAATAAAGCCGGGAAAGGGTTTTACACTAAGCAGGATGGGGAATATCTCGTTCTCAATCCAAAGAACTTTGAATATGAGTCGCAGCAACAATTGGAAGACCCAATTCTGGATGAAGCCAAAAAAATAAAAGACACGGAAGAGCGACTGAAATTTCTGGTTTTCTCAGGCGAGAAAATTGGTGATTTCCTTTGGAATGTGCATCGGGATTTACTGCTGTATGCAGCCAATCGAATTCCTGAAATTACCGATTCCCCTCTTTCCATCGACCGCGCCATGCAGTGGGGGTTTAACTGGGAGATGGGCCCTTTCGAACGCTGGGATGCCTTAGGACTTAACAACATGGTAGAGCGGCTTGAGAAGGAAGGTGCTGCAGTTCCTGAGTTAATAAGTGAAATGCTGGATGCCGGAATATCTTCTTTTTATGAAGATGGAAAGGTGTACGATCCTCAATCTAAAGCCATGGTAGATATTCCGCCGGAGGCTAAAGGAGAAGTCAAGGTCCATCATCTTCGTAAGCAAAAATCTCCGGTTATGGAGAACAACAGTGTGTCCCTTCACGATATGGGTGATGGAGTTGCACTGTTTGAATTCCACACCCCAAATTCTACACTGGGCAGCGAGCTGGTTCAGTCCCTGTATAATTCGCTGGATACGGTCAAAGATCAATTTGATGCACTGGTTATCAGTCATGATGCCGACAACTTCGCTTTTGGAGCCAACCTCAAGGAGGCCCTGGTTGCCAAGCAGAATAACGATTGGGACAGCGTGGTGGAAGCTGTTGAAAACTTCCAGAAAACAGCCGTTGCTCTCAGGTATGCTCCATTTCCGGTAGTGGCTGCTCCTTTTGGGAAGACTTTGGGCGGAGGCGTAGAATTTTGCCTGTATTCGGATAAAGTAGTGGCCCATCATGAATTGTATATGGGCTTGGTAGAAGTTGGAGTCGGGTTAATTCCGGCCGGTGGAGGAACCACAGAGCTGCTCCGAAGGGCCATGGGAAAACTGGAGGGAGATGCAGATCCATTGCCTTTTATCCGGGAGGTATTCAAGACTATCGGGATGGCAAAAGTATCGGAAAGCGCTCACCGGGCTCATGAACTTGGCTACATGAGGGCTTCCGATACAATTGTTATGAATCGTGATCTTTTAATCAAAAGAGCCAAAGAAGAAGCTCTGAACTTAGTTCACGCGGGTTATCAGTCGCCGGCTGAAACC
The DNA here is from genome assembly GCF_017641085.1 of Gracilimonas sp. Classification (NCBI taxonomy): domain Bacteria; kingdom Pseudomonadati; phylum Balneolota; class Balneolia; order Balneolales; family Balneolaceae; genus Gracilimonas; species Gracilimonas sp. Next base: position 169,726 of record NZ_JAEPPI010000003.1, read on the forward strand.
CCGGTTAAAGTGTTAGGAAAGACTGCTCTTTCTGCCATGAAACTCATGCTCCATGTTATGCATGAAGGAAAGTATATCACTGATTACGACAAAGTGGTAGCCGAACGGGTGGCCTATGTGTTGGCCGGTGGAGATCTAAGTGAAGTCCAGGAAGTCCCGGAATCTTATCTCTTGAAGCTGGAAAGGGAAGCAATCCTTGAATGCCTGCAGGATGACCGAACACTGGCCCGAATGGAACACATGCTGAAGAAGGGAAAACCGTTAAGGAATTAGAATATAGATTTTAGATAAAAGATTTAAGATTGGAAGATGCATAATTACAAACAGCTGGAGGTATGGAATAAAGCAGTTGAGTTAGCTTCTTCTATATTATAGTGTGACCAAGAAATTTCCAGAAGAAGAAAAGTTTGGCATTATTTCGCAAATGAGAAGATGCTCTGTTTCAATTAGTTCAAACATAGCAGAAGGAGCTGGAAGAAACTCTGACAAGGAATTTCGACAATTACTGAATATTTCATTTGGGTCATGTTCCGAATTGGAAACGCAATTAATTATTAGCCATAACCTTGAGTATTTGACAAAAAGTGAGTTTGAAAAACTAACAGCAGAGTTAACTGAGATTCAAAGAATGTTGTTCACTTTAATAAAAAAATTCTCTTAAATCTTTTATCTAACATCTTATGTCTACTAAAACAGCATACATCGTTGCAGCAGCACGAACAGCTTGTGGTAAAGCTAATAAAGGATCACTTCGTTTTACGCGGCCGGATTCTATGGGGGGAGAGGTAGTCAAAGATCTTCTGAACAGAACTAAAGGATTAGAGGCTGAGCAGGTTGAAGATGTTATAATGGGTTGTGCCTTTCCGGAGGCGTCACAGGGACTAAATGTGGCCCGACAGATCGCTTTGTTGGGTGGATTGCCAGACTCAGTTCCGGGTGTTACCGTAAACCGGTTTTGTTCCTCGGGGTTGCAAACCATTGCCATGGCAGCAGAACGTATCATGGCTGGTGGCGCTGATGTGATCATTGCCGGAGGAGTAGAATCCATGAGCCTGGTCCCAATGGGAGGAATGTCGGTTCAACCCAACCCGGAGTTGGTTGAAAATAAGCCGGGCGTGTATGTAAGCATGGGTATCACGGCTGAAAATGTAGCCAATAAGTACGAAGTCAGCCGTCAAGATCAGGATCAATTTGCATATCAAAGTCACCAGCGGGCGATAAAAGCCTGGGAAGATGGAAAGTTTGACAGCCAAATCACTCCTGTAGAAGTCCATGAAAAGAAAGTAACGGCTGATGGGGAAGTAGTAGAGGAATCATTCACCTTTAAACAGGATGAAGGCCCCAGAAAAGATACTTCGGTTGAGGCACTATCGGGACTGCGGCCTGTGTTTAAAAATGAAGGAAGTGTAACAGCCGGTAACTCATCTCAAATGAATGATGCCGCAGCCGGGGTAGTGGTTATGAGTGGTGAAATGGTTGAGAAGCTTGACCTGAAACCTATGGCCAGATATGTAGGCTTTCAGGTAGCAGGAGTAGCTCCTCAAATTATGGGCATAGGACCGATTGAAGCTGTTCCAAAAGTACTGAACAAAACCGGATTGAAATTATCGGACATTGATTTGATAGAACTTAATGAGGCTTTTGCTTCACAGTCGCTGGCGGTAATTCGTGAGCTTGGGTTAGACCAGGAAATCACAAACGTAAATGGCGGAGCTATAGCCATGGGGCACCCGCTTGGTTGTACCGGGGCCAAATTGACCACGCAGATTCTTTACGAGATGAAAGAACGCAATTCAAAATATGGATTGGTTACCATGTGTATAGGCGGCGGAATGGGTGCTGCCGGTATTTTTGAAAATCTTTAATTAAGGACGACCATTGACAAGCGATGACTGCCGGTCATCAGTAGTCTGTTTTTACAGGTCGCTCGCCAATACAGGAAATTATGTTTAAAGAAGACACGCTATCAGGACAAACAATCTTAATTACAGGTGGGGGCAGTGGCTTGGGGCTTTCTATGGCTAAGGGTTTTGCCCGATGCGGAGCAAAAATTGCCATCTGTGGGCGTACGGAAAAGAAGCTGGAAAAGGCCGTCAAGGAGATAGAAAAAGAAGGGGAAGGGATTGTAGCACGTTATTATCAATGTGATGTACGAGATTATGATGGTGTAACAACGATGTTTGAACAAATCATAGACGATTTTGGAGCTATTACCGGTTTAGTGAACAATGCAGCCGGGAATTTTCTTTCCGCTTCGGAGGATCTTTCACCAGGTGGATTTAAAGCCGTGGTAGATATTGTCCTTCATGGTAGCTTCAATTGTACACATGTATTTGGTAACTACCTTATCGACAATGAAAAGGAGGGTAATATTTTAAACATGGTAACCACCTATGCCGAAGGTACGGGGTGTGCTTTTGTGTTGCCCTCAGCCTGCAGTAAAGCGGGAGTGTTAGCGATGACCCGTTCACTTGCCTTTGAATGGGCTACATACGGAATCCGATTAAATGCTATAGCCCCCGGCCCTTTCCCTACCGAGGGCGCCTGGTCAAGATTGGTGCCTAAAAAAGTGTTGGAGAAGAATTTTAAGAATAAGATTCCTGCAAAAAGATATGGCGAGCATGAAGAGCTCGCCAATCTTGCAATCTTTCTTATGTCTGACCTCGCTCCCTATATAACCGGGGAATGTGTGGTTATTGACGGAGGAGAAAGGCTTCAGGCCGGTCAGTTCAACTTCGTGGACGGTTTGATGTCGCGCAGTAAACTGAAAAAATTATTTAAAGCAATGAAGCCTTAGTGGAATTGATTCTCACTGTCACTATTACTTTAGGATCAGGAAATAGCCAGTCCTAATGCCAGTGCAGAGATGATCAAAACGTAATAGAAACGTTTCACATTTTTATCCGGCTTATGAAGGCCAAAAATGTTCTTAAAGATGTAGTGGTCAAATCCTAACTTGTAATATTTTTCATATAACTTAGCTCTCATAATAGCACCTCCTCATTTTTTTGGTGCGGTTTATTTTTATTTAATTTTCTTCCAGATCAGCAAGTCTCTTTTCAAGCTGGTCTATTTGTTGTTCAATTTGTTTGATAGCAAGCTGCTGTTTATCAGCCTTTACTACTTTACCGTCAATCACGGTTTCGACAGAAATTCGCTCTCCCTTATCAAATGTAGAGGTTGTGACGATATCTCCGTCTATAGAGGAATACAGTGCCCACTTACCGTGGGGCTTAAATAAGTCTCCTTCTTTCCAATACTGCCCTTCCTGAACAACGGCTCCCTCAGCATTATAAAATTTGACGCTGAAAATGTTGTCTTCAATATGTGCCAACACTCGCTCGTGTTTCTCATTGGTAACGTTCTGCTGGGCAAACAAACCAGTAGAAAAAACGGCAATAAACAGTATGGGTAAAAATTTTGTCTTCATAGATTTCCTCTTGTTGTGTCTACCCCAATGTTAAGGAATTGTTAACTTAAAGTAAATGGCATGTTAACGAAAAGTTAACATTAAGTTAACACAGGGCTCAGAGGAACTGTGAGAGGCGTTTTTCTATGCTTTCAATTTGCAGGGAAAGCTGATAGGAGTCATAAGCGGTGTAGGGTGTCTCCCTGTCCATTTGTATAGACTTCAAAAACATGAGGGCTGTTTTCTCGGCTGATTTCGCAGGATCAAAGCCCTGTTTTTCAAAAAAGAGGTGGTTTCCTGAATTGAGCCTGCCGATACGAATATTCTGAGAGGGAACATTGCATTCCAGGATCTCTTGTTTGGTGGAAGCAATGCGTTTGTGAGTGTTTTCGGCCGCCCCGGTGTAAATTCTGATATCGGCTGTTGAGCCATTATCAAACCGAAGGAAAATGTGAATGGTTACAGGATGTTTGCCTTCGAGATTGATGGCTTTGGCTTCTGCATGATGGATACCGCTGTCTATCCATTTCATGCACAATCCGAGTTCGTCGATCCAAAAATGGCGAAATTCTTCACCGGTGCCAAGGAATTGAGTATGGTTGACCTCACGGGTGATGCTTAGAAAAACCGGCCGGGACATACGGTCCATCATCCATTGAGTGGCGGGGGCGAGAGTTGGCCAATGGGAAAACTGTACGTGGACGCCTGCTTCTTTGGTAGCCCGATAGATTTTCTCCAGCTTTTGGGTGTTGGTGGGCTGACGGGAAATGAGAAAACAGTTCAACCCCAACTGAATGCCTTCGAGGAGTATATCAAGGTTCTGTTCCGTCTCATCTATTAAAAGACAGGCATCAACAGTGCCAACTTCCCTGATACTCGGGCAAAGCTCTACTTCCTGAACAATGCGGTGAGGGCGTAAATGCTGCTCCCAGGCTACTGCCCGTTTTGCATCTCCTACAATTCCAACTTTCATAAGCAATTTGATCCCGTTTAGTTGGGTCTCAAGATGCTAATGAGGAGGGAATTTTACAACAATGCGGAATTTGGGGTGTGTAATAAGTTAATCTCTGATGAATAGATGTTCAGTCGGGCATTACAATGGCAAGAATAAAATAAGCCAGTACAGCCGTCCCGAAACTGGAAACGAGGATAATAGCAAAAATAATACGGACAAGGGTTGGGTCCCATCCGAGATACTCAGCAAAACCTCCGCAAACGCCGGCAAGCATTTTGTCTGTTCTTGATTTTCTTAATTTAGCTGGCATGTTGATATAGTTAGTTTGATTATAATCTAACCTTTCGGTACGCCATCTAAAAAAAGATGTTTCAAAAAAAGTTCAAATAAAAAAGCGGAGCTGCTAACTCCGCTAATTTACTATGTTTAAATTTTTGATTAGTGCTGGTATTCTATCCTTCGTTACGTTCTGCCTCTGATTTTTTAACGGGTGGAGGTGGGGGAGTCGAAAACTCTGAGTCCTCCAATTTAAAATTAATGGATAGCGCATATTGTACCCGAACCGGGCGATCTTTTTGATAGCCGGGCGTAAACCGGGCTTGTTTTATTACTTCAAGCGCCTGTTCATCACAACCTCCACCAATGCCCCGAACAACCTTGGCATTCTCTACATTACCTTGTTCATTTACGATAAATTGCACTGTAACTCTGCCTTCAATTCCCGCTTTACGGGCCATTTCAGGATATTCTACTTTAGACATTAACGCAGCCATACCGCCTTTCAGCTTGGGCATCTCTTCCACAACTACGAAGTAATCGCCAAGATCTTCTTGATCACCAGCAGTAGGAACTGACGGAGGTGGAGGTGGAATTTTGGCGTTTACATTTTCAGATGTCCAAAACAGAGGGGGATATTTTTTAAACTGTTCTGATATTTTACTGTTATGCGATACCCAAATAGGGGCATTAGAGATTCCCTTCAGGATTTCAGCAGATGAATTTAATACTACACTAAGCTCACTTATTTTAAAGCTAAGTGTATTGCCTTCAATTTTACCAGCTTGAATTCCACCGTCAAAATTCTGGGGTGCAATTTTAAAAGCTCCGTATTCGGATGCTACAATACTAATCGCTCCGAGCCCTCCGACTGAAATATCCCTTAGATTTCTATAATCTAATGAGACTCCGTTTATAGAGAGGGTTGCATCATTAATATTAATTTTGGCATTCTCAAGTTCCTCGAGTGAAGCCATTTCCGGCCCTCTTAAATCAGAACAGGCAATAGGCAGGGTAATCCCCAATATCATCAGGAATAAAAAGAAGATGCTTTGCCTGAACGATGCTTTATGTAATTTGTGATATTTCATGGTCTTAATACGTTTTTTGAGTGTTGAATTTTTGACTGCCATACTCACCGAGAGTTTTCCAACACCGGTGCTGAGTGGCACTAATTCATACAAGAGATTGGCATAAGACTTAATGGAGAAATCGGATTTGGAAAGTACCTCCTGATCGCAACTGATTTCGCGATAGGTGTCGATCTCTTGGTTGCCGTATCGGATTAACGGGTGAAACCAAAACAGAGATTCGATCATGGACAATGCCAGCTGCAGCAAATAATCACCCCGCTTAATGTGGATGAGCTCATGCTGCAGGGCCATGTCCAGTTTTTCCGGTTCATGTTGCAGAATTTTTGGAAGGACAATCACCGGTTGCTTCCATCCAAATGTGAATGGAACCAACGGATGATCATGAAAAGCCAATTTCACCGGTTTGTTATTGGGCCGGTCAATTTCATGCGGGATTTCCTGCAATTCCGTAATGCTTAAGTTTTTGTATAAAGATTTCAGTGCCGCATAACTACTGATGAGTCTTCCGATCATAAAAATGGAGATCAGGCAAATTATTATGGTGGCTGCTCCTATAAAAAAAGAGGGTTCCTGCCATTGGATAGCAGATAGTTCCGCAGAAGAAGGATTAGCACCGGGTACTATCTCAATAGGATTTTGAACTACAAAAAAAGCGGTCTCCAGGTTGGATGAAGCAAACCATTCCGGCACTTTACTCATGATGGCCGCAACTGCTATGCCCAGCGGCAGGGAAAGGATGGCTGCTGTTCTCAGATGATAATGAAACAACGGATTCAGTTTTTCACGCGTTTTCAGAAACAGAAAAGCCAGGGCACAGCAAATAGTCCAAATCATGATGGGAAACCAAAAGGTATCCAGGCTTACATTACCAATTACTTTGATCAGTTCGGTGAGTTCATACATGTTACTTGTCCTCCATGTTGTCTATCATGTCGCGGAGTTCCTTCAGTTCCTCCTCGCTGAGGTTTTCTCTCTTCACCAGCGTTTGCACCAGGGCAGAGGTTGATCCCTTAAATACTTTATCAATCATGCCGGATACCAGGCTCGACTGCACCTCTTCCGGCTTTTTACGGGCGCTGTATACATAGGTCACGCCGTCTTTACGATACTTTAAATATCCTTTGTCGTTTAAATTCTTCATGATGGTCATGACGGTGGTATAAGCCACTTTACGTTCCTTCAGGATTTCTTCCTGCACCTGAGCAACGGTAGCTTCCCCCATTTCCCACACGTGGTGCAGGATTTCCATTTCCGATTCTCCAAGGGGTGTCAATGATTTTCTCATAGGTCTAAGTCTGAATTAGTTAATACTAATATAATAGTATTTAATTAAAGTTCAAGATTCTATTCATAAAACAGCATCGATATGCTTTAAAAGCTCTTCCAACTTATTTGTGATAACGAGATCTTTATATCTAAATTCCTGGAAGAAGGAAATCGACTCCGGACTTTGGTTCAGTAAAAGGATGGGTTTTTGTGCTTTGATGGCCAAAGCAATTTCCGAGGCGGTACCCGGTCCAATACCAACCCCGATCACTACATCAGCCGTAAGAACATTGATGTTATTCCGTGCACTGCCCATTCCCGTTTTAATGGGGATATCTACAAATTCGGATTGATCCTCTCCATTTTCGGATGGCAGAATTCCTAAAGTGGTTCCTCCGGCCGATTTTGCTCCTTTCATAGCGGCTTCCATCACACCCGAAGCCCGCCCGCCGATTAATACATAATAGTGGTTTTCAGCCAGTAGCTTGCCCAGTTCAAAAGCTACTTCGAGATCGTTATCGGTTGCGCTTGAACCGGGGCCCATTATTCCGATGATTATTTTCTTATCCATATTGAATGATACTTTAAAGCGCGTTAAGATTCGAGTAAGGAACGTTCTGCATGCAATTATCAATTTCTAAGGCATGAGCCGTACATATTTAACTCACATAGATTCATCTATAAAGCAGGAAGATCTGCGAAACCATCAAAAGGCTGTGTTTATTTTGCATGATCAGCTGAATCTGGATGCCTGGCCCAGCCGGGTTCGTGAAGAAAAACCGTTGCTGATATTTATAGAGTCAGCCAAGAAGGGGAATTCCCTGCCCTATAATAAAAAGAAATTGATTTACCTGCTGAGCAGCATGCGGCACTTTGCCCTTGAATGTGCCGATGCCGGATTTCCAGTGCTCTATCATTCCACAAAAAAACATTATGATGAGGGGCTGAAGGATATCCTTTCACAAAATCCCGGATTGGAATTGACCTATATGACTCCTTCCGAATGGGATTCAAGAGAGCGGCTTCGGCAGGTTCAATCGGCGTATGAAGAACGGGTGCAGGAAATCCCCAACAACTTTTTCCTGGCGGATGCCGAGGAATACAAGGAGAAAGTAGCCAATGGCTGGGTGATGGAATATTTCTACCGCGAAATGCGCCGTAAAACAGGCTACCTGATGAATGGCGATCAGCCCGAGGGCGGCGAGTGGAATTACGATGAAAAGAATCGTGAGAAACTTCCCAAAGGTCACCCGGTTCCTGAGATAGCGGAGACGGAAGTGGACGAAGTGACACAGGAAGTAATCGATATGGTGGAAGAGTGGTTTCCAGATCATTTCGGAAAGAGCGAAGACTTTACATATGCGGTAACCCGCCGGCAGGCTTTATACCGTCTCAACGAATTCATTGATGAACGACTGGATGAATTCGGGCCGTACGAGGATGCGATGGCCCAGGGTGAATACGATCTGTTTCATTCGCACTTGTCTTTATATATGAACAACGGACTTATTCTCCCCAAAGAAGCCTGCGATAAAGCAGAAGAGGCCTATGAAAAGGGGAGTGCCCGGTTAAATTCAGTTGAAGGTTTTATTCGACAGATTATAGGATGGCGGGAATATGTACGGATCTATTATGAAGGAATGATGCCGGAAGTCCGCGAGGCCAATCACTTCAATTTCACCAAAAAGCTCCCGGAAATGTACTGGTCGGGAGAGACCAACATGAACTGTATGAGCGAGTGCCTGAAGCCGGTTATTGAAAAAGGCTATTCGCATCACATTCCCCGGCTGATGGTGCTTAGTAATTTCAGTAATCTTACTGAAACCGACCCTCGAAAACTGAACCGATGGTTTCACCTGGCCTATGTAGATGCCTACGAATGGGTGGTGCTGCCCAATGTGCTGGGGATGTCAACCTTTGCGGATGGAGGAGTTTTAGCATCCAAGCCGTATGTGAGCAGTGGGAATTACATCAACAAAATGAGCGACTACTGCAAGCATTGCGAGTATAAGATCAGCAAGAAAACGGGGGATGATGCCTGTCCTTTTAACTATCTCTACTGGAATTTTATCGACAAGCAACGGGAAACGTTCACTCAAAACGGCCGGGCTAATTTTATGGTGAATATGTTTGATAAGAAATCGGAGGAGGATAAAAAGGCCATTTGGGAAAGCTCGGAGAAATTCATTGATAGGCTACATTAGCCGACCACTTCTTTTGCAAAAATCGCTGAATTTCCGCTTATTCCATAACACACTAAAAAACGGGGTTTTATGGAAAAGGAAACAAAATTGCTAACCGGGGCAGTGGTGCTCGGGGCCATCGGCTTCTTCATTCCGCTTTATTTCGGCAAAGCCTGGATGGCACTGTTCATTGCGTTACTCATCGGCATCATATTCCTGGGAAGAATGGTCAGCCTGAGTAAAAACACATTCGAATCTCAAAATGCTTACCGGGTAGTTTACGGGTTGGTAATATTGGTCGTTTTATTTAATGCCATTGCTTTTGCCAACGACTATGGCCGGCGGGATTTTCAAAAAAACATTCTTCTTGAAATCAGGAAGACTATCGATACCGGTGTAACCAAAGCGGATGTTCAGGAGAAGCTGATTTACGTACTCGGCCAGTATCATCAAAACGACCGGGAATCGGTTGTGGAAACGTTCCGGGAGCTGATGCCTGAAAAATTAGGGGAAAACGGAGTATATATATCTGATTTCGATCTGCAAAACACTAAAATGGGGACTAATCCGGAACCGGGTGAAAGTGAGGGTATAAATCACTTCTATGAAATTGATGAGGAAGCCGATGAGATTAAAGTAATGGTGGTTGGTGAAATTTCTTTAGGAGAAGATCCGGAATATGAGAACTACGACGGACGAAAGGGAAAGTATGAAATGCTGTTCACACTGAACGAAGAGGGGGTACGATATGAAGTTCTCAATTAGAAGATTCAATGAATGGCTGATTGTGATAATGATAGTAATTCTGGTTCCTGCACTCTTCTATTATATTCGTGGCGAGCTAAAATTCCTGCCAAATGATCTACACTATGTATTCAATATTCAACCGGCTACCGTAATTCTAGGGCATAATACTATGTATGCTATCGATATATTTAGCGGTAATAGTCCTGTGGATTATTCATGGAGCTGGAGGTCAGTTTCAATGTATCTAAATGTCGTATTATATCTGATGCTGGGGCCTTATTTATTTCTGATGGGATATAAAAAAGCTAAACATCAGGAGAACCGGCCCAAACCCTGGTATTGGTATGTTGGGGCTTCCTTGTGTATCGGATCATTGTTAATTATTCCAAGCGAAATCATGAAGCAAAAGGTATTAGCGAATACCAAAACTAGTGCAGCCGAAAGCAGGCAGCGCGATATGATGAGAACGGAACTTGCCGAAGTAGGATTTGCTTTGGCTCAATATGAAATTTTGGAAGACGGCATAGACGAATCATTTCAGGTGGAAGACCTCAATTTGGAAGGACTTAAGTTTCAGTATACGGTTGAAAGTGTGCAGTTTGATACGCTCATAACATTAGTAGGATCAATACCTGACCAGCCGGAAGTTACCGTTACGATGGAGGTGCGTCCATATAACCAAAGTGTTATAAAACAACGGAATTAGTTGATCCTGAATTTGGTTTGCCCGAACAGAAAGCAAACCAATTATGAAAAACATCAACAGCTACCGAAAGTTTAAGCGCAACGACAAGGAAGTGAACCCGGAGGGAGAGTATATCTTGTATTGGATGCAGGTCAACCGCCGGTTTCAGTACAACTACGCCCTTGAGTATGCCGTCGCGCTTTCCAACAAATATGAAAAGCCCCTGCTAATTTACGAGGGATTGAATGTGGATTATCCCTGGGCATCCGACAGGCTGCATACCTTCATCATGCAAGGGATGAAGGAGAATCTCGACTATGCAGTGCAAAAAGATCTGAACTACTTCAGCTACCTGGAGCCTGAGGCCAAAGCCGGTAACGGACTTTTTTACGAACTGGCTGATCATGCCGCTGCCATTGTTTCGGATGAATACCCGGTTTTCATCATCCGGACACATAACGAGAAAGTAGCTGACAAGGTTGATGTGCCGTACGTTACCATCGATTCTAATGGTATAATCCCCTTGGGAATCACGGATAAAGATCCCTATTCAGCATACCTTTTCCGAAAGGTGATGCAGGAGCATTTTCTGGAAGCCTATACTCATCCACCCAGGCAAAATCCGGTGGATGATTTGGAGATTCAGAAGAATGTGGAGTTACCGGATTCCTTCCTGAAGAAATATCCCCCCGCAGATGAGAAGCTGGAAAATATTGAGCAAACGGTATCAGAACTGACTATTGACCATTCGGTTAAACCGGCTGATTTAGACGGCACCCGGCAGGCTGCTTTAGGGAAATTGGGGCATTTTGTAGCGCATAATCTCCATCAGTATGATGATAAACGTAACGACCCGGATGCAAAGGCTTCCAGTGGATTGAGTCCGTGGCTGCACTTTGGAAAAATCAGCGAGTATGAAATTGTGAAAACGGTGCTTGATCACCAGCCGGAAGGGTGGGACCTGGATTCCATCACCCCTAACAACGGAAAGAACTCGGGCTTTTTTAATGGAGACCCAAACATCGAAAGTTTTTTGGATGAAGTGATCACCTGGCGGGAAGTTGGCTTTCATTATGCGCATCACCGTCCGGATTATGATCAATTTGAAAGTTTACCGGATTGGGTTAAGAAAACCACCTCGAAACATGAAGGGGACAAACGGGAATGGATTTACAGCCTGGAAGAATTCGAGCAGTCCCAAACGCATGATGAAATCTGGAATGCAGCCCAAACCGAACTCCGTGAAACGGGGGTGATGCATAACTACTTACGGATGCTGTGGGGAAAGAAAATCATCGAATGGACACCGGATTACCGCACGGCTTTGGATTACATGATCGAGCTCAATAACAAATATGCGCTGGATGGACGAGACCCCAACAGCTATTCCGGAATTTTCTGGTGCTTTGGCCGCTTTGACCGCGCCTGGCAGGAACGGCCGATCTTCGGCAAGCTCCGCTACATGACCAGCGATTCAACCCGTAAAAAGGTGAAGCTGAAGCAGTATTTGGATAAGTTTGGGAATCAGAAGAGTTTGTTGTAGTGATTGGGGAGAAGAAGTAGTCAGGAGTCAGGACTCAGAATTCCGAATTACTTTTAGTGAGTGGGTTCAAGCATAGGACTTGATAGCTATCTCTATGAGCTGGGATCTATGCTTAAGCACGAATAATTCTGACTTCCTATTCAAGCCATAGATGAGATAAAGGGGTTTAACAATTTTGTTGTTACTGACTATATTTCTCGAAACACATATTTTGCAACAATTATAAGTTTTGGAATTTTTTGCAATGAACAACTTTTCTGAAATAGAATACTGTACCGCCATTAGCTCATCTCTTAATGGTAATTCCTTTGGAAAAGGTTGGTTGCTGCTGGTTGTGATTTGCTTATTCATTGCCGGTTGTGGAACCGATGCCATGAAAGAAGTTTCTATTTCCGGGGAATGGAATGTTGTCGGATTTGAAGGGGAAAATGTACAATTTGTCCGTTCAGGGAGTGAAGGTATTTTTCTTGCTACCGAAACCGAACTTTATGAAAGTGATGCTGCTGATCTTTCGAGCTGGACGTCAAAGAATATGAGCCAAGTATTGAAAGAGGGAGAACGTATCCGGGATTTTCTTGTATTTAATGAGGCAGAAATTTTAGGGGTTGTGTTGTACAAATATGACGAGTCACCTGAAGAACATGAAGATTATTGGGATAATTTTGTATCCTTGTTTCGAACTACAGATGGAGGGGAGACCTGGGAGCCGCTATATAATGAATTCACCGAAAACGGAGCTAATGTAGGAAATGTAGCAGCAGAACCGAACATGGAGACCATATATGCGGGCCACGCCGGTAACGTGGCTCAATCTAAAGACCGTGGCGTAAGCTGGTCGCCCTTACACTGGGGTAATGAAGATAAAAAATGGGAGCCTCAGACCAACGTATCCTTTATCAAAGTGAATCCATTTTATACCGATGTAATCTGGAGCATAGGCAGTGGTATTACTACCGGCCCCTTAATTATCAGGACGCTCAACAAAGGCGAAAGTTGGGAAATATATAACCCCATTTTTGCAGATGGATACGGCGGAGGGCCCTTGCGGGATGTGGAATTTGCTCAAAGCAATGATGATAAGGTAATGGTTGGGATGGCAGACTGTATACAATTAACCAAAAATTCCGGTGAAAGCTGGGAAAGAATATATGAGGACAAAGCTGTTTTTGCCCTGGAACGGGGAACAGTGACCGATGAAGCGGTGTACGCATCGGGGCGAATTTATTGGGGTGAACATAGCGGAAGGCTCTACATTGCATTCACACCTGATTTTGGAAAAAACTGGCAAACATTTTTCTACCAGGAAGGCCCCAATGATGCCATTGTTAACGACCTGGCGGTTACGGAAATAAATGGGCAGGAGACGGTACTATTAGCAACAAATCAGGGGCTGTATAGCTTTTCAGTTGATTGAAGAATCGTATCTCACCTTCGGCAAGCTCCGTTACATGACCAGCGATACAACCCGTAAGAAGGTAAAGCTGAAGCAGTATTTGGATACATTCGGAAATCAGAAATCATTATTGTGAAAACACCGTAGGGGTAATTCATGAATTACCCCTACGGTTGGTGGCTGCCCATATTAAGACCACTATATTCTTGATGGTTTCCACCTGTTAAAACACATATCTTACATATGATTTAATTCCCAAGCCCAATTCATGGATCTTTTCGAAGAAAAAAAGTCTGGTGGTTTTCAATCTTCTTCCCAAAAAGAAAATCCGCAGTTTAGCGAGCCGTTGGCAACCCGGATGCGTCCGCAGTCGCTGGATGAATTTGCCGGACAGGAGCATTTGGTTGGTGAGGGTAAAATGCTGCAGCGGATGATTGATACCGGCATTATTGGTTCGTTGATTTTTTACGGTCCTCCCAGTTCAGGTAAGACCACGCTCGCTCATGTAATTTCAAGAGAGATTAAAGCACAGTTTGAAGTGATCAATGCGGTGCTGGATGGGATTAAAGAGCTTCGTAATGTGGTGGATAAGGCGGAGAAATTGAGAAAGCTTAACGGACGGAAGACCATTCTTTTTGTGGATGAAATTCACCGCTGGAACAAAGCCCAACAAGATGCTTTGCTACCACACCTGGAATCCGGGATTATCACTCTTGTGGGGGCGACTACAGAAAATCCCTTTTATTCACTGGTAAATCCGTTGCTCTCCCGATGCCAGTTATTTGAGCTCCATCCTCTGACGACCAAAGACGTTCGCCTGATGCTGAACCGGGCTCTGGAGGATAGTGAGCGCGGCCTGGGAGATAAGAACATCGAAGTTACCGAAGATGCCTTTAACCATTTGGCAGAAATGGCCGGGGGCGATATTCGAAATGCGCTAAATGCGCTGGAGGTTGCCGTCCTTTCCAGCACCCCCGATGATGACGGCAAGATTACCATCAGTCTGGAAGTAGCCAAAGAGAGTATCCAACGGCGAAATGTGCGCTACGACCGAACCGGGGATGAGCATTATCATTATGCCTCTGCCTTTATCAAATCCATGCGCGGTTCTGATCCCGATGCGGCCTTGTACTGGATGAATGCGATGCTGGAAGGCGGGGATGATCCGAATTTTATTTTCAGGCGCATGTTTATTTTTGCCAGTGAGGATGTGGGCCTTGCCGAGCCGAATGCCATCACCATTGTGAACTCTTGCCAGGAGGCTTTTATGAAGTGTGGCATGCCGGAGGGGATGTATTTTCTGTCGCATGCGTGTTTGTATTTGAGTCAGTGCCCGAAGAGTAACAGCACCAAAGCTATTTTTGAGGTGAACCGGGAAATCAGCGATCGGGGAGTTAAGGATATTCCACCCTATCTGAAAGACAAAACGGCCAATAAGAAAGGGGCAAAATACCTGGGTGTTGAGAATGCTTCCGAGAACTATAAATATCCACACAGCCACCCGAATAATTGGGTTGATCAACAGTATCTGCCGGACGATTTAAAAGACAAGAAATGGTACGAGGCCGGCACCCAGGGAAGAGAAGCCTTGCTGTGGAAAAAATGGCAGGAGATAAAAAACCAAAAGCCGGAAAAATGATAGAACACGGATGACATGTTTTAAGCCGATCTAAGCTGATTTAATAATACAGCTCATCCGTGACACCCACCGTAGAGACACAAAATCTTGTATCTCTACGGTGGGTGTCAGGTAGTGAATATTTTTTTCATGATTTGCTGATGGACAGTTAAATCATCCTCATCAAATAAAATGAACCGGATGGTTTTTACCTGTTCCAATTCCGGGGCCATTTCTTTTAGGGTGTTAAATGCAATTGTAGCTGCTTCTCTCATCGGGTATCCAAAAGCCCCGGTCGAAATAGCGGGAAAGCCAATGGAAGAAATCTTGTGTTTTTCGGCCAGTCTCAGTGCGTTTCTGTAGCAGGAAGCCAAAAGTTGATCGCTTGGTTCATCCCGCCCATAAACAGGGCCAAGGCAGTGAATCACATAGTCATTGGGGAGGTCATGGGCTCCGGATATCACGGCTTCACCTGGAGTGATGGGTGCTTTGGTGCGGCATTCCTTAGCTAATCCCGGGCCGGCCGCACGGTGAATGGCTCCGGCCACCCCGCCACCGGTTGTCAGCTGAGCATTGGCGGCATTTACAACGACTTCCACATCATCCTGGGAAGCAATATCGCCTTGCACACATTCAATGCTTATATTTTCAATAGATATCTTCATGCCGATTCGGTTTGCTGCTAATTAGGAGTAAAAGTGTAAATCATTACCGATAAACTCAAAAACCGGTGAGATTTAAAATTCACTGATCACCGAAAAATGAATTGGAATGTTTTTTTAAAGTAATTGGTATGTTGAAGGAGAATGCAAAGTCAGTTTAAAACAGGATTAATGAATCTAAAAATTATCAGCAGTACCGATCGCCCGAACTCAAATGCCCTTAAAGTTTCCCGATATGTACAGGGATTGTATGCAGAAAAGGGAGCGGATGTGGAAGTAATCAGCCTGCAGGATTTCCCCTTGGAAGAAGTTGTAGGCGGAAGGTATGGTAAAAAGCTTCCTGCTATTGAGGAGTTCAGAAAGCCGGTGTTGGAAGCAGACGGATTGGTATTTGTGATCCCGGAATATAACGGCAGTTTTCCGGGGATTTTAAAAGTTTTTGTGGATTATCTGCCTTTTCCAAAAGCTTTCGAAAAAATGCCAATGGCTTTTATCGGTGAGGCAAACGGTGCTTTTGGTGGATTGCGTGCCGTCGAGCAATTTCAGATGGTTGCAAATTACAGGAATGCACTTCAGTTTCCGGAGCGGGTTTTTATCTCCCGGGTAGAAAAAGAGTTCTCGGAAACAGAGGGAATTAACGATGACTTCCAGCAAAACTTACTCGAATCACAAGTGGAAAACTTTGTGAAGTTCGTAGAATCCGTAAAGCAAAAAGAAATGGATCAGCTGGTTTAATTACCCGTTTCGAAGCATATATCCAACACCGTGTAAAGTAATTAGGTAACGTGGATCGTCGGGGTGAACTTCAATTTTGGCTCTCAGCTTTGAAATGTGAACGTCCACCGTTCGGGTATTTGTGCTAAACTCATAGCGCCATACTTTTTCCAGCAGTTCATCTCGCGATACCGGTTCGTTAGCACTTTTCAGCAGATAGCGGATCAGTTCGACTTCCCGGGAAGTCAATTCAATTTCCTGTCCATCCGGGCGGTGAACAACAGACTCATGAAGGTCAATTTTTATAGGACCCAATTGCAAGATGTCCACTTCGCCGGAAGTGGAATACGTGCCGGCGCGTCGTAACCGGGCTTCAATGCGGGCAAGGAGTTCCTTCACCCCAAACGGTTTGGTGAGGTAGTCGTCGGCGCCAAGATTCAGCCCTTTAACTTTATCCGGCTCCTGATCTTTGGCTGTAAGCATGATAACGGGGAAAGTAAATTTGTTATCCCGGATTTCCTCCAGAATATCATAGCCACTTTTACCGGGAAGCATGATGTCCAGAATCATGATATCCGGCTTATGCTCTTTTACCATTTCCACGGCTTGCGTACCCTCTTCACTTACTAAAACATCGTACCCTTCACTTTCCAATGTATCCCGAAGTGTAAAAACAAGGCTTGGCTCGTCTTCCACAACGAGCACTTTCATGCGTTTATCCGACATATTTCGTGTGCTTATTTAAATTTTCTGTTGGCGAGGAAGCAGTCTGTACGTTTTGCAGCTGTTCTTTCGTAACGTCATCTCCATCCAATTTAGGAAATCTCACAATAAATGTTGTGCCTTTGCCCGAACTACTTTTCACTTCAATCTTTCCGCCATTCAGGCTAACCATATTCCGTACGATACTTAATCCCAATCCATGTCCTTTAATTTTGGTGCTCTTTGAATCGGAATCGTCAACCCGGTAAAACTTTTTGAAGATGTTCTTTTGTTCTTTTTTAGGAATTCCCATTCCATGATCCGAGATGCTGAAAAAGACATTGTCTTTGTTGGATGAAATCTGGTACTCGATGCATTTCTCATCCTTGCTATATTTGATGGCGTTTTCCGTAAGGTTGTGGACGATAGTTTCAAAGCTGTCGCTGTCGATCAAACACATAGCATCTTCAGCAGAAGATTTAAACTTCACTTCAAATCCCTTGTTTTCAATATACTCCCGATTTTCATTCAGGAACTTGTTCATCAGATTGTGAATACTGTAAGGAGCGGCTTTAATCATGTTCTGACCAGAGTCTACACGGGCTACATCCAGAAGTTTTTCAATCATGCTTCTTAGCCGGATAGACTCATTATAAATATGTTCGCCATACTGCTTCAGCCGTTTGGGTTCGGTGACCCGCCCATCGGAAATGTTTTCGCCTGCAGCCTGCATCACTGCCAGGGGTGTTTTCAGTTCGTGGGTTACATTAGCAAGAAAGCTGGCCTGCCGCTGTGCTAAATGTCGCTCGCGCTGTGCCGTCACAAACATGAAGATTAGTGCCCCCAGTAAGAACAGCACGGCCACCCCAAGTACAATCAGGTTTTTGATAAGGGTTTCGTTATAGGCATTAGTAACCGGCGCATCCAGAAAAGCAAGATTCAACGACCAGTTGTCGAAGAAGCCGGAGCCGGAGAACCCCATCACATGGTCTCTCAGGTCGCGGTCGTATTGTATGGTAGTATCATTAGTGGCCAACACTTTGTTATTGGTCCAGTCGCGAACCCAAACCACAATCCCGGTTTCCTCACTTTTACCAAAATAGTTGGTGAGAATAGGAGGAAGGACCTCATTTACAATATAATCCTCATTTAATGTGAGGGTTATGTAGCCGATCATCCGGCTTTCAGAAAGATTAATGAGTCCGATATTCAGGCTGCGATGGGTATCAAACTCAAAGTTATTATTCCAACGGTAATTGAAATCGTTAAGCTGAATCTTGGTTTTGGTGCGTGCCAGGCCAACACCGTCACAAACAAAATCCGGGTAGTCATTAGTAGGGGTGATTTGTTGGTTCTCAGGATCAAACCTGTAAATAGAGTTGTCAGGATTGCAGGGGTCAACATTTTCAGGGGTGAAATAAATGCTATTAAAAAACGGACTTTTGGATGATCGGGCCAGTACATCCTGAAAATTATCAGGAAGCTGTCCGGTTTGCTGAAGGGAGTTTTCAATGGGCTCAAGCTCGATTCGGGATAGCCCACGCAGAGGCTCAAGAATCTGATTTCTTATCGTGTCGTTGATCTCATCCAGTTGATCAATCCGGCGTTCTTCTTCACTTTCAACCATGCGGTCTCGGAGGTCATACAACGAAAGGACGTTCATCCCGGTAAGCGCAATAATAGCCGAGAGCCCAAGCATCAAAAGAATCCAGCGAAAAGCTCTGTTTTGTAAAATTTTCATGTGAAATAGTTGTGAAACTTAGCGCCTGAATATAGCACTTAACGTTATTGTAAGAACTCAAATTTGGTAAAAATAATGGCCAATAAAAAAAGCCCTTCGGTGAGAAGAGCTTTCTGAACTTAAAATAAGAGATTCGCTGTTCGTTAAGTGCCCTATCGTACCCAAATGTTGTTCTCGCGGTTTGTATCCGGGAAGTAGTGGTCGGCATCAATTTCTACCCGGGAAATCATAGCCGGCGCATCTAAGGTCACGGAAGTAGTTCGTTTGCCCATCATCCAGTCATCCACGCCAATGCGGGTTGTAGTTTTGGAGCCGTCTTCAAAAGTAATGGTAAGATCAACAGGCATCACAACTTTGCCTAAATCTTTGATGGTTATGGTAGCCTCATCGTCGTTTTGGGCAACATCAGCAATGGCCTGGTCCAGGGTCCACGTTTCGAAATACCAGGATCGCCAAAACCAGTCAAGTTCTCTTCCTGAAACATCCTCAAAGGTATTAAACATATCATAAGGTGTGGGATGTTTATATGCCCAGCGGTCCATGAAACTTGTCCATGCTTCTTTAAACAAATCATCACCTAACACACCCTGCAAGGCAATTAAAACGGTAGCAGGTTTTGGATACGAAGCGACGCCGTAAGCCGGGCCGGGATAGTGGTAGTCGGACCATCTCATGATTTCGCCTTCCAGGTAGCTGCCTGCAATGGGCAGGTAACTGTTGAATTCATCCAGCCTGCTAAAGCTTTCCGGAAATTTATCCCAGCGGGCGTGGGCTTCATGAAAAGTGGTAGCTCCTTCATCCATCCAGGCATGTCGGCGTTCGTTATTGCTCACAATCATCGGGATCCACATATGGGCAATTTCGTGGGCGGTTACATTATACAGCGCCTGCTTTTTTTGTGATAAGGGAATATTCGGGTTCGGGTTGTTGTAGCTGCCCATTACCGTCATCATCGGGAATTCCATCCCGCCGCCTATAATGCCGGCTCCTTCAACGGAAGTCATGTGTGGCCACGGATACGGAATGCCGGTATAATCAGATAAAAATGAAATAGAGTGAGCAGTGTAGTCTGCGGCATCTTCCCAAAGCGGGGCTGATTCTCTCCAAAAAGCATTAATGAGGGAATAGTTTTCGCTGCCGTCACCGTCCACATCCCCAACCGGAGTCCGCATGGCATCCCACTGTGATTGAGAGGTAGCACTGAAGGCAACATCACGAACTTTTTCAGCCTTAAAGCGCCAGGTTAAAGTTCCGTCCTCACCGGATCCCGTTGAGCTTCCAAAATCATTGATTTCAACAATTGAAACCACAGTGTCAGATTGCTGAGCTGTGTTATATCTCTCGAGGACAGCTGGAGCCAAGACTTCTTCCGGATTCAAAAATTCACCGGTACTCATAACCAGCCATTGTTCAGGAGCGGTGATATTAATTTCGTAGTCTCCAAAATCGTGATAAAACTCGGCATTTCCGGTAAAGTCGTCTCCAAACCATCCGTGAACGTCATCATAAGTAGCAACATGCGGAAACCAATAGGCAATGAAGTACAGATTATTTCGGCTGTAGCCCATGCGTCCGCTTGCACCTGCTTGCGGAACTTTGAAATTCCAGTCAATTTCGATTTCGGTAGTCTGTCCCGGGAAAATCCTTTCGTTAGGATATACAACCAGGTTCGTGCCCTGAACTACATAAGTCGGGCGACTTCGTTTCATGCCGGCAATGTCTTCACCATCAATAGAAACCCGTGTGATATTCATGCCACCGGTAATCTCCACGATTTCTTTACGGGGCACACCTTCTTTGTGGAGATTCTGAGCCAGTTCAAAAAGAATATAGTTTAAAGTATCGGGCGAATTATTGGTGTAGGTGATATCCGCCTCACCGTATAGCATGGTATCGGCCGGCACCAGTTCGGTATCAATTTTGTAGGAATAGGTGTTGGTGAAATAGTTGGGGCCGGGAGTTCCGTTATAGGATCGGAATCCATCTGCAACAGCTTGTTTAAAATCCCAGGGCTCTTCGATCTCGTAGGGAATGGGGCGTTCAGGTTTGAAGCTCTGTTCAATAGCGTCAGAAGTAGCAGGCGAAGTCGTGGTTTTTGATGGTGAACACGCAGTAAAAGCGGCGATTATAAAGATCAGGAATCCTGAAAGCGATGATTTCATGATTAGGTAGAATTAGGTTAGTCAGGAAGGAAGGTGGTAGTAAAAGTGAAGTGAATCTATTTATGGATCTTCTTGTAATTTCTCTCTATAGATTCTTTCAGGTCGTTAAATTCAATGGGTTTCACCAGGTAATCGAGATACTCGGTTTCTTTCGCTCTTTGAACGTGGTGAGGATCAGAATTCCCGGTGATGTAGATAACGGGCACATCTGAAAACTTGCGAATTTCTTTCATGGCTGTGATGCCATCTATTTCCCCTTCAAGAGAAATATCCATTAAGATGAGGTCGGGCTTAATCTTCTGTGCCACTTCTATGGCTGTTTTACCATATACGAGTTCCCCTTCCGCGTCATACCCCAATTTTTCCAGGTAGCTTTCATACAGAAGATTCAGAATCAGATCGTCTTCAACGATCATGACTGTTTTATTCTGTTTCTTGTCCATCTCGTTCCATTAATTTTCATTGCCTTATAAGCAACAGGCTAAATAATAACATGAATTAATATTAAACGAAATTTTCTAATAAAAAAATTTAGTGGTTAAATAGAGTAAATAGTCAATTTATAAGCTGTAGAGAAAGGATTGCATAAAAAAAGCCTGCTTCTCTGTTCTGAGAAGCAGGCTTTGTACCGCTGATCGGACTCGAACCGATACGGGCATTTTAATACCCATTGGATTTTAAGTCCAACGTGTCTACCAATTCCACCACAGCGGCTTTCCGGTAGGCGCCAAATATACGGCTTTACCTTTCACTACTTCAATAAAGATTTAAACAAATATTGAATCCACATCTGCGTTTCGTAACTTTGGGCAAATAACAACTAAAAGAGAAGCTATGAGACGATTTATACCCCTTACTATTTTAATGGCCGTTATTTTTTCAGCAAGCAGTTTGGCTCAGCTTGAGATCGGAGCTTCCTACGAGCTTCGTGATGAAAAGCCTAAGAATGGATTTGGCCTTCGAATCGAAAAAGGAATTCTTGAAAAACTGCCGGTGGTGAACCTTTCGCTTAGATTGCACGGAAGTTATTTCAGTGAAGAGAACAACGTGGATCCCAACAACCAGAGCTTCTCTTATTCAGAAGACCTGACCAATTATGATGTAGGAGTAGCTGCAGTTGGTGGTGTTTCTGTAGGACTTCTTGAACCCTACGTAGGCGTGGGACTTGGGACCGAGAATTATGAAAAAGCAGTTAAGGACTACAATGGCCTGCCGGGGAACCGTCCGGAAGACGGAAATGAAAGTAACTTGTACTGGAATCTATCGGTTGGCGCCAAAGTAACGGTGATACCGGTGTTAAAGCCCTTTGTTGAATATCGATATTCTAACAAGGAGCTGGCCGAGCCTACTCTGGCTGATGCTCAAAACGGCAGAATTATGTTTGGTGTGTCTTTAAGTTTTTAAACAAAATCAGTTAATTGTATTACAGCGGATGTGAACTCCATATCCGCTTTTTTTGTACAAGAAAATATAAGTAAGTGCTTTAAACGAGGGTTATACCTACCTTAAAAGGGTGTTAGGCTGGATTAGTTTATGAGTGATACTGCTTCCATAGATAAATATGACCTTGAGGGTTATAAATTAAAGAAGGCTCAGAGAGAAGATCTGAAGCAGTTACTGACCGTGTGCCGTGATCACATTGACTCGGTGGATGAGCAAGCAGTGACGAATGCTTTTAAACTATGCTACATGTCGCACGAAGATATGAAGCGAGCCTCCGGGGAGCCATATTATTACCATCCGGTGGAAGTGGCCAAAATTGTAGCCAGTGAAATCAATATTGATGATATCTCTGTTATTGCCTCCCTGTTGCACGATACGGTAGAGGACACCGATGTAACCCTGGATGATATCCGGCACTGGTTCGGGGATGAAGTGGCCGTCATTATTGATGGAGTTACTAAAATTACAGGGGTGTTTAAAAGCAGGGATAGCAAGCAGGCCGAAGCGTTTATGAAGCTGCTGCTTTCCATGGCGGAAGATATCAGGGTGGTGCTGATTAAATTTGCCGATCGCATGCACAACATGCGAACCATCCAACACCTGAAGCGGGAAAAGCAGATTAAGATTGCTTCGGAAACCATGGACTTGTATGCCCCGCTTGCTCATCGTTTTGGGTTGTTTCGGATTAAGAACGAGCTGGAAGATCTGTGTTTCAAAACCATAGATCCGACTTCCTTCAAGTTTGTAGCCCGAAAGCTTAGGGAGAAAAGGGAGGACCGGGAAGAATTTATTAATGAGTTCATGCAGCCTATTCAAAATGAGCTGACCAAAATGAACTTTAAGTTTGAAATTAAAGGCCGGCCCAAGCACATCTTCTCTATCTACCGGAAAATGCAGCGGCAGCAAAAACCCTTCGAAGAAATTTATGACCTTTTTGCTATTCGGATTATTCTGGAAGGTCAGCATACAAAAGAAGATTGCTGGAGGGTGTATTCCATCATCACCGATTGGTACACGCCAATACCTGAACGATTCCGGGATTTCATTTCGGTGCCAAAAGCGAACGGCTATCAATCACTACACACTACGGTAATTACTAATAAAGGCCGGAAAGTGGAGGTTCAAATCAGAACCCGCAGGATGGATGACATTGCTGAAAAAGGCCTTGCCGCCCACTGGAAATATAAAGAAGGAGCCCAGCAAGGCTCCGATACCCTCGACAAGTTTGTGAATTGGGTTCGGGATGTACTGGATAATCCACGTCCCGATGCAGCCACCGATTTCGTAAAAGATTTTCAGCTGAACCTGTATAAGGATGAGATCTATGTTTTTACTCCTGACGGCGAACTGAGAACCCTGCCCCGGGATGCAACGCCTATAGACTTTGCTTTTGAAATTCACAGTGAAATCGGGGAACGTGCCATGGCCGCCAAAGTGAACGGGAAGATGGTGCCGCTTCGCCAGAAACTTCAGAATGGGGATCAGGTTGAGATTATCACCGGCAATAAGATCAATCTAAATCCGGACTGGATTGATGATGTGGTTACCCATAAAGCGAAGTCACGAATCCGACAGTTTATAAAGCAGAAGCAGCGTAAAGTTGCCGAAGAGGGACGGGAAATATGGAACAAGAGAGCGGCCCGCGGCAATATTGAAATTTCGGAGCAGGAGCTGAATCGATTTGCTAAAAGGTTTAAGTATGAATCGACCCAGGAGCTGTTTTTTGATATCGGTTCTGGCGTTTTTGACGTAAATGAGCTGTTCCGGGAAGTGAAGAAGTTCAAGAGTACGGGCCGGATTGAAGATAACGAGCAGGTGGAAGTCAATCCCATCACTGAAGAAGAAATTCAGGATAAATACATCAGTGAAGCCCGGTCGGTGGGTGACGGCAAGTCACTCTTTATCAATGGCGAGCTTAGCAATATCAAATATTCCTACGCAAATTGCTGCAACCCAATTCCCGGCGATGATGTGATTGGGTTTATAAGCCGAACCGGGGATGTCAAAATTCACCGGACCATGTGTAACAATGCTCAGCATCTGTTAAAGACAGAAGCAGAACGCATTGTGGATGTAAATTGGGCCAAGAATATTGATACCAAATTCCTTGGAGCCATTAAGGTTATCGGCGGCGACAGGGTGGGTATGATTAATGATATCACGGACGTATTGTCGAAATCGCTTGAGACTAATATGAAAAGTATCAACGTTAGCAGCGACAGCGGCATGTTTGAGGGGATTATCACTCTTTACGTTGACGGTATTTCTCATCTCGGCAAGATCATGAAACGACTTGAAAAAGTAGAAGGCGTTAAAAACGTTCTGCGCTACGAGTAACCCTTTCTAATGCAGTTTAGGTAGATTTTTATTAAAGTTATCTTTACAATGCTGAAAGATTATTCGCTATAGGTCAAACAGCTTAAGGAAAACAAAGTTGCGAATAATTATGGAAGGACAAACGTGCCACAAGTAAATAAAAGGCACTTAACATAATCTATAAAAACTATGATGACTTACACAAAACGAGACGTTGTACGTCGGGTTGCAGAAGCAATGGATGAACCTATGATTCAAGCAGAGCCGTGGGTTGATGCTGTGATTGTAGCTTTACGAGAAATTATGATGTCTGCTGATACAGAGTGCAGAATCGAAATTCGTGACTTTGGAGTATTTGAAGTAAAGGAAACAAAAGCTAAACCAAAGGCCAGAAATCCTAAAACAAACGAAGTAATTTACGTGCCGGCGCATCGCAAAACACACTTCAAGCCCAGTAAGTTGATGAAGAAGTTTCTGCGACAGCCTTTAGAGGACGTAAAGAAGGATAAATAATTCAGGGGTAAACAAATAGTTGCAGGAATATGCACGGCTTGTCGGTATAGATGTTGGAAAAAAGAGAGTGGGTATTGCTCAAACCGACTTACTCAAAACCATAGCTTCACCGGTCGGCACTTTTTCCCCTGAGGAAGCATTATCTGAAATTCAGAAAATCACAGAAAACGCTTCTGTAGAAAAATTTGTTGTTGGTTGGCCTTTGTCTCTTAAAGGAGAAGAAGGGTCGGCCACACAAATGGTTAATAATTTTATAAAAAAACTGCGCCATTCTTTCCCAAATATAGACATTGCAAAAGTTGATGAGCGATACACATCGAACCAGGCGCGCAGCCTTATGATTGAGGCCGGATTCCCCCAGAAAAAGAGACGCGAAAAGGGGCGGGTTGACCGTATTGCTGCTGCCATCATTTTACAAAACTACTTAGATTCGAATTCTTAATATAACATATGCCCATATTACCAATTGTAACGTACGATGATCCGGTTTTACGGAAACAAGCAGATGAAATAGAAGAAGACAGTCCGGAACTGCAAACCCTGATCGATAATATGCTGGAGACTATGTATAACGCTGATGGCGTTGGATTGGCTGCTCCGCAAATTGGCCGGTCTATCAAATTGTTTGTGATGGATACCGACTCTATGATCGAAGATGGTGAAGTTCCTTACGGTCCTATGGTTTTTATCAATCCGCTGATCCTGGAAAAAAGAGGAAATAAGGTGCCACTCGAAGAAGGCTGCCTGAGTATCCCGGAAGTGAACGACAAAGTGTTTCGCCCCGAAACGGTGATTATCGAGTTTTTTGACCGAGATTTTAACAAGCATAGGCTGGAAGCCGGCGGTTGGACTTCAAGAGTAATTCAGCATGAATATGATCATCTTGAGGGAGTGCTATTTCTGGATTACCTGAGTGCCTTCAAAAAAAGAATGCACAAAAAAGAGCTTAAAGAGATTGATGAAGGCAATAAAAAGGTAAAATACCCGGTAGTCCCCAAACAGGAAGAAGCATAGCGATGAATATTGTTTTTATGGGTTCACCCGAATTTGCGATTCCAAGCCTGGAGCAAATTCATAATTCTGAACATACCATAAAGGCGGTGATCAGCAATGTGGACAAAAGGCGAGGGCGGGGTTCGAAGAAGTCCCCGACACTTGTTAAGGCGAAAGCGCTGGAATTGGGACTTCCTGTAATTGAGGTTGATGACCTTTCATCTCCGCAATTCGGAACACAACTGAAAGCACTGGAAGCCGACCTTTTTGTGGTTGTAGCCTTCCGTATTTTACCCACCTCGGTTCTAAGTATCCCGAAAAAAGGCTCTATTAACTTACACGCTTCCCTGTTGCCCAAATACCGGGGGGCGGCTCCTATTCACTGGGCCATTATTAATGGAGAAGATGAGACCGGCTGCACTGTTTTCTTTTTGGATGAAAAAGTGGACACCGGCAATATCATCCTTCAGCAAAAAACAGAAATCGGAGATAATGAAACGACCGGAGAATTGTATAACCGGCTCAGGGACATGGGAAGCGAGTTACTGCTGGAGAGCATCCACAAAATAGATTCTGGGGATTATACCTTATCCGCTCAGGATCACTCCAAAGCTACCCCGGCGCCCAAACTCTTCAGGGACGATTGCCACATCAACTTCAATAAACCTGCAGCAGATGTTCATAATAAAATAAGAGGCCTGAGCCCGTTTCCAACAGCCTGGGCTAATTGGAATGGAGAGAAGTTCAATATGTATCGGTCGCGTTTAGGGATTGCCGCCAATGTAGATCCCGGAGAGCTGTTGGTTAAGGACGATAAGCTGCTTGTTGGGTGCCTGGATGGCACGGTAGAATTGACCGAAGTGCAGCTTCCCGGTACAAAAAGACTGACAGGAGAGGAATTATTAAGAGGCTACGACGTTGAGGGAGTGCTGAATTAATTTTCTTGAAGAATTAATTTGAGATATACGTTCGGTTTTTTATCATCACGCCAATTGCAAAGCTAAAATCATAGCATATTATGGAGCAATCTGAAATTTTTGAGGCAGCAAAAGCCGGTAATTTGGAAGAGCTGAAAAAGCTTTTGAAAGGCAAAATGGATATCAATGAAACCAACAAGAGTGGTGCCTCTGCTCTGATCCTGGCTTCTGAAAAAAACCACACCGAAGTGGCTAAGTTTCTTGTAGAGGAGGGAGCTGATCTGAATATAGAAACCAAGATGGGGGGAACAGCATTAAACCGTGCAGCTGAAAATGCGAACCTGGAGCTGTTGAAATATTTCCTCGAAAAAGGAGCCAGTATTGGTAACCTTGCTTTAATTGCAGCTTCCCGAGTTGGAAATCTTGAAGCCGTAAAATTATTGGTAGAAGCCGGCGCTGATGTTGATGCCCAGCAACGCTGGGGACACACAGCACTGATGCTGGCCGCAAAAGAAGGCAACACAGATGTGGTGAAGTATTTGATTGACCAGGGTGCCAATGTTAAGCTACGGGATAAGAATGGGGATACTGCTATGATGATCGCCATGGATAATGAGCAGGATGACATTGCCCTAATCCTTAGGAGAGCGGGAGCTAAAGCCGAATCCAAGCCTAAGAAAGAAGTTGCTCCTGTTACGGATGAAGATGAAGACGTTGACCTGGATGATACGCCCGATGTGGACGACCTGGTTTCTGATGATGACGATGCCCCCGATGATGTAGATTTGGACGATTAATTCTACACACTTGAGCCACGACTAGAAATTCTTTGGGATCACCTTGATTATGGATTAATGACCTAATTTAGGTTGATTTCTATCTACCCCTCATTTTGATATCAGATATAAAAAAGCCCCGCACATCATTTGATGAGCGGGGCTTTAATTTTATCAATCGTTGTGGTGTTGGATTACTTATTTGCGAACTCAAAATCTTCGAGTTCATAATCAACACCATCAGCCGGACGCAGTGTGGTTGATTTCGGCTCAAGGAAATACTTGAGGTAATCTCGTCCACCTGCTTTTGCATCGGTACCACTTAGCTTGAAGCCACCAAATGGCTGGGCTCCAACAAGGGCTCCGGTACACTTGCGGTTTATGTACAGGTTACCGACGCGGTATTCTCTCAATGCCCGGTCTATTTTCTTAGGATCTTGTGAGAAGTAAGCTCCGGTTAGTCCGTAGTCAACACCATTGGCAATGCGAAGGGCATCGTCAGTGTCTTTGGCTTTGATGAAAGCCGTTACAGGGCCGAAGATTTCTTCCTGGGCAATTCGATCATCTTCGCTAATGTCCGCAAAAACGGTAGGCTCAATGTAGTACCCTTCGTTTTCAGTTTCAGCACGTTTACCACCGGCTACTAATCGGCCTTCCTTTTTACCAATCTCAATGTAGCTCATGATTTTATCCACGGCTTTTTGATTGATTACAGGACCTGCAATATGGTTTTCTTTGGCATCACCAACAGAGAGGGCTTTAGTTTTTTCAGCCACTCTCTCCAGCAGTTCATCATAAATGTCCTGATGGGCAATTACTCGTGAACTTGCTGAGCATTTCTGTCCCTGGAACCCAAAGGCACCTTTCACGATCTCGGTTGAAGCTTTTTCAATATCGGCATCGGCATCTACAACCGTTGCATTTTTACCGCCAAGCTCACAGACCATTCGCTTAAGGAATTTTTGTCCGTCAGCTACTTCAGCTGCAATTTTATTCAGATGAAGGCCTACGGCTTTAGATCCGGTGAAAGAAATAAACCGGGTTTTAGGATGCTTGGCCAGGTTCTCACCTACTTCAATGTCGCCACCGGTTACAAAGTTGAATACGCCTTTTGGCAGTCCCACTTCCTCGAAAATCTCGGTGAGGATGGAACCCATGCGCGGAGTATCAGGGGCAGGCTTAGCTACAACGGTGTTACCTACAGCGATTGGGGCAACGGCCATTCCCACAAAAATAGCGAAAGGGAAGTTCCACGGAGAAATTGATATACCGGCGCCAATTGGCATATAAATGGTTTTGTTGTAATCGCCCCAGGTTTCAGATAATACATCCATTCCGTCATCAATACGGAGAGCTTCATGGGCGTAATACTCAATAAAGTCGATGGCTTCGCAGGTATCGGCATCTGCTTCCAGGTAGCTTTTACCGGCTTCGCTGATCATCCAGGCATTAATTTCCAGTCTGCGGCGGCGAACTACATCGGCTGCTTTGAATAAATACTCTGCTCTTTTTTCGGCAGAAACATATTGCCAGCTTTCGAAAGCATCCCAGGCTTTTTCTAAAGCGTCAAAGGCTTGGTCTTTGCTGGCCATCTGGAAAGTTCCAATAGTCTCAGAAAGGTTGGATGGGTTCTTACTTTCAAAAGTACCGGCATCACCTTTAACAAATTCGCCATTGATGTAGAGGTCATACTCCTGGCCAAAATCAGACCGGACTTCTTCAAGTGCTTTTTTTTGAGCTTTATCGTTAGTGGGATCAGAAAAATCTAAGTACGTCTCATTTTTGTACTTTTCTAAGGTCTGGTCGGGCATGGTTTTGAATTATTTTTTGATGAATTTTAAGCTTTGTTACACTAAAGATACGCAGAAAAGCGCTCCCAATTCAAAGGCGATGATATTAAACCTGCCAGGTAGCCGAAAACATTGAAAATAGGGCGCGATAATGGTAGCTTTCAACGATTCATAAGAACTTTACAAGTCTGTTTTACATTCTTACTTAGTGAAGTTAGAAGAATAAAAAATTCAATTATAAACAGGATTCGAAATGGCAAAAATTAAAGTGGGAATTAACGGGTTTGGCCGTATTGGTAGAATGGTGACCCGTTCAATCCTAACTAATCATAAAGATACAATTGAAATTGTTGGAGTAAATGATCTGACAGATACCAAAACTCTGGCTCATCTTTTCAAGTACGATTCAGCCCAGGGTACGTATCCCGGAGATGTTTCTGTGGATGGAGACAAAATGACCATCGATGGAATGAGCTTTGATGTGAGTGCTGAGAGAGATCCCGCGAATCTGAAATGGGGAGAGCTCGGCGCTGAAGTTGTTGTGGAGTCAACCGGCTTTTTCCGTGATGCCAAAAGTGCCGGAAAACATTTGGAAGCTGGTGCCAAAAAAGTAGTTATTTCAGCTCCGGCATCCGGCGATATTCAAACCATCGTTCTCGGAGTTAATGATGAAGAGATTTCTGACGATATAGAAATCTATTCCAACGCAAGCTGTACTACCAACTGCCTGGCACCTATGGCCAAGGTACTTGATGACAACTTTGGGTTGGTAAAAGGATTCATGACCACTATTCACTCTTATACCGGTGATCAGCAGTTGGTAGATGGCCCGCATAAAGATCTTCGCCGTGCCCGAGCAGCCGCTGCAAACATTGTACCTACTACAACAGGTGCAGCTAAAGCAGTTGGACTTGTACTTCCTAAGCTGGATGGTAAACTGGATGGAGGAGCTGTTCGTGTTCCAACCCTAACCGGTTCTTTGACTGATTTTGTATGTGAAGTAGAAAAAGAAACCACTGCCGAAGAAGTAAATGCGGCGTTTAAAGCGGCTGCCGAAGGACCTATGAAAGGAATCCTCGAGTATGCGGATGTGGAACTTGTTTCTTCTGACATTGTTGGAAACCCACATTCAAATATTTACGACAGTCAGCTTACGAAAGTAGATGGCAAAATGGTTAAAATTATCGGATGGTATGATAATGAAGCCGGCTATTCTGCACGAACCGCTGATTTAATTACCAAGATCGTTTAATCTGTTAAGCAAGTATTGGTGAACTCGTTTCACCGGACTTGGTATTTTATTGAAACTCCTGCTTTCGAAAGAGGCAGGAGTTTTTTTATGTCTGTTTACTTGTAAAACTCAGCTGATCTCCTCACATTTCTACACACCAAAAAAATGAGGAAGAATTATGTTTAGGGTACCATTTTATATTTTATCGGCACTGTTAATGTTTGCAGCTTCAGGTTGTGTGGAAGTAGATATGGGAAAAGAGGCAACAACTCAGGCTCCTGAAGTTGATTTTGAGCTTACATCCGATCAAACACATAACCGCTGGAGCAGCGCCATTGAACCGGTGTTGACGGTTCCATCAGGTTCAGTCATAAAAGTTGGAACTGAAGAGGCTTCTGATCAACAACTGGATGTAAATTCTACCTTAGAAGATTTAGCCAATCTGAGTTTTGATCCCATCCATCCGTTAACCGGCCCCGTTTATGTGGAAAATGCCGAGCCCGGAGACGTACTTAAAGTAACGCTTCACAAAATTGAGATGGGCGATTGGGGCTGGACCGCCATCGTGCCCGGTTTTGGATTTTTGGCTGATGAATTCACTGAGCCCTACCTGAAAACGTTTGAGCTGGGTAAAGATAAAAAGACAGCGAAATTTTCTGAGAATATTGAGATCCCACTAAAGCCGTTTCCGGGTGTGATGGGAGTTGCTCCTGATACCGAAGAAATGCTTTCGACCATTCCACCCAGGGAAAATGGTGGGAATATGGATGACCCAAACATCACCGAAGGTTCCGTGGTTTATTTCCCGGTGTTAGTGGAAGGGGCCTTATTCTCAATAGGAGATACCCATGCCGCCCAGGGACACGGGGAAGTATGTGGTACTGCTATAGAAGCACCCATGAATATTATTTATGAAGTGGAAGTGATTAAAGGTGGAAGGTCAATCAGTGAGCCGCAATATGAGACAGACGACTATTACGCGGTTACTGCTTTTGCAACCACCATTGATGAGGCGGCCAAGAAAGCCACCCGATATATGATTGATTTCTTAGAGGAAGAGAAAGGAATGGATCGACAGGATGCATATGCGCTATGTTCGCTGGCCGGAGACCTGAAAATAGCTGAAGTGGTGGATGTGCCTCATATGTTGGTTTCCATGCATATCCCTAAGAGTATTTTTAAGTAAAACAAACAGACACTCAACATAAAACTCAAAATTTTGAAGAAGAAATCACTGCTTTTATTAGCTGCATTATTAGTAATCAGCCTGGGCTGTACCACTCAGCAGCAGCAAGTAACGTTAGATACTGAACAGCTTATTGAAGATCTTCGGGTGATTTCTTCCGATGAGATGGAAGGGCGGCGTGCAGGAACGGAAGGCAACCGTAAAGCCCGGGAGTATCTGCTGCAACGATTTGAAGAAGATGGAGCTCAGCCATTTCAGAATTCCTTTACCCATGAGTTCACCTTTACTAATAGAAGCGGCGAGGAGATGACCGGTGTGAACGTAATTGGCCAAATCAAAGGAAAGACGGATTCAGTGATGGTGATTACCGCTCATTATGATCACCTCGGTATTCGTGACAGCCTGATCTATAACGGAGCGGATGACGACGCTTCGGGCACTGCAGCTCTGCTGGCTTACATCGACTATTTTAGCCAGACTCAACCCAATCATACCCTGGTGTTTGCCGCTTTCGATGCCGAAGAGATGGGCTTACAGGGGGCACGAGCTTTTGTAGAAGATTCTGTTTTCCTTGAAAAAGTGAAACTGAACATCAACCTGGATATGATTGCGCAAAATGATTCAAATGAGATCTATGCGGTTGGTACTTTTCATTATCCGGAACTGAAACCAGTATTAGAAAATGTAGAAACCGGTGAAATCAATTTACTATTTGGCCACGATAACCCTGACAGCGGGCTAGATGACTGGACCTATGCATCAGATCACGGGCCATTTCACCAAAAAGGGGTTCCGTTTGTGTACTTCGGGGTGGCAGATCATGAACACTATCATCGCCATACGGATGACTTCGAAACCATTCCTCAGGAGTTTTATAAAGGAACCGTTCGAATGATACGAAATGCCATTGTAGCTTTTGATGAGCAGTAGGTGGAATAGGAAATAGGTTGAGGAGGACGGTGGCTCTCGCTACAAATACCCGCCGATGTAACATGTGGATTAACTTATTCTTCAGTCAGGAACCTTGTCACAAACTCCTCCGGAGTGTAAACGGGAAGTTTGGATGCTTTGTAATCCCGTTTATTACGGGTAATGATCGCATCACACTTATTATCTAATGCGCAGAAATGATGGAGGGCATCTTCAAAATCTTTCCATTTAGCCTGCAATGAATAAGTGAAAACCTCTTGGTCTATGGTTCCAATACTCACGGTTTGGGCCAAACCCTCGAGCACTTCGTAAGCTGCCTGTCTGTCTATTTGATGAGCAATTATATAGAAGATCGTATCGGGTACATGGGCGGCAATTATACCTTCAATCTGACCTGTTTCAGAAGCGGATAAAATTCTGAGAGCCGATTCATTATTTGAGCGCAATAATGCAGCATCAAGGCAAACATTGGTGTCCAATAAATAGCGGGACATCAGAACCTTTTCATTTTACTTTGAAGGGCTCTTCCTTTTAACGACTTGTAATCGTAACTATTCACTTTTTTATTATTAGGAACTGCTTTGGAAATTTGTTCTGTAGCTGATTCTTTTGGAGGGTTCCAATAGTCCTCTTTAGATAATTCAATGATAAAATCTTCGAACAGTCCGGATACACTTTTGCCGCTCTTACCTGCAATACGCTTGGCTTTGGCCTTTACAGACTTTTCAATTGAAAGAGTTAGTTTTTCCTTCATGGTGTGTGAAATTATGATACGTATTGAATATATATTAAATACGTATTCTTGCAAACAAAATTGTTCGCCCTTGCTATGTAGCAGTGGATAGGGAAATAGAATTCAAGAGCATAAAAAAAGCCTCACCATTTGGTGAGGCTTTTAAAGTTCTACAAAAAAGTTGTTCTAAAACTTCCGCAGGTAACTGGTGCATTCGTTGCAATCTTTACCATCTTTGCGGGCGTCTTCTTCTTTTTCAAAACCTTGACTTGAAAAGGCCTCAATATCTCCGCTTTTGGAGACTCGTCTCCATCTCCATTCGCCTTTAACGTCTTGGTATAACTCGCATTTAGCCATAGGTAAGTATCTGATTTATTGGTAATTAACTATCTCCAAGTATAGCCAAAATGCTGCTTTTAAGCAATTCTGAGCGGTTTAGGAATGAAAAATTCAAAATGTAGAATTAAAAATTACCTGAACTCAGGAGTAATTTTTAATCTTTAATTTTTCATTTTTAATTATTTGATTTCGTAGTCGTAGCTAATCTCGGAGCCTTTCTCCAGTGCTTTGGAAACCGAGCAGTATTTGGTGATGGACAAATCTAAGGCACGCTGAACTTTTTTGGGATCCAGATTCCCGGACAGGATAAAATGCAGGTGTATGGTTTTATACTCAGAATAACCGGCATCCAGCTTTTGTTTGTCGGCATCCACTTCTACTTTAAGATCGGTGAGGTCTTGTTTTTGCTTTTCGAGGATCGATATTACATCAATAGCGCTGCACCCGCCAATACCGGCCAGCAACAATTGCATGGGGCTTAATCCGCCTTCGAGTCCGCCAATATTATTTTTGCCATCAATTCGGATTTTTCCATCAGTTTCGTTTTCTGCTTCCATGTGGAAGTCTTTGCCAAGCCAGGTTACATCAATTTTCATAAATATCAGGTTAGTTAATTCACTTTGAAGGAAGGTAAAGAAATGAAAGCTGTTGAACCACGGAAAGGATTACTAAAGCTGAGAGCCTTAACTGAACGAAATAAGTGATCAATCCAGTTTAATTATCAAATTATAAAGACGAATAAAAACAGTTGACCCAATAACAAAGCTTTGCCTATATTTGAAGCAATGAAAGACGCACTCCTACATATCCATCATCTTTCGCTCGATGTCCATCATGCCCATCGCGGACATCATCATATCCATGTGCATTAATTGCACCTTTTTTGACCTTTTATCTACCTATTTTCTAATTCTTATTACTTACTAATTTCATGAACAGAACAAAAGATTCTTCTACCTCTTTACGTATTGCTATTCAAAAAAGCGGTCGCCTGACTGATAAGACCATCGACTTACTGGAGGGCATCGGTATAGAGTTCGATAACTATAAGCGGAACCTGATTGTTAAAACCCGAAATTTTGATGTTGAGCTTTTATTGCTGCGCGATGATGACATCCCCGAGTATGTACAGGATGGTGTGTGCGATCTGGGTTTTGTGGGAGCCAACGAAACCCAGGAAACAGGCGCAGATGTAACCCCGATTCGGGATCTTCAATACGGGAAGTGCCGGCTTTCATTAGCAGCACCTAAAGACGGAGATATTCAGTCGCCACAGGATTTTGAAGGGAAGAAAGTAGCAACGAGCTATCCAAATTTGACCCGTCGTTTCTTCGAAGAACGAGATATAAATATTCAGATTGTTGAAATATCCGGAGCTGTAGAAATAGCCCCTCAGCTTAAAGTAGCCGACGCCATTGTGGATCTGGTTTCCAGCGGAGGCACGCTGAAAGCAAACGGACTGGTTGAGCTGGATACCATTCTGCACTCACAAACCCAGCTCATCCGAACCAACAAAGAACTTTCACCCGGCAAAAAGGAGCTGATTGAACGGTTTTTAGTGAGGATGGACGGCTATCAAAAAGCTGCGAAAAGCCGCTACATTATGATGAATGCATCCACATCCAATGTGGAAAGGATTAAGGAAATTATTCCTTCCATGAAAAGCCCTACGGTGATGCCGTTGGCGGATAACGATATGGTAGCTATTCATACCGTGATTCCCCTGGATAAATTCTGGACAGTGATGGAAGAACTAAAAGAAGCAGGCGCTTCGGATATCGTAATGCTGCCCATTGAAAGCATGATCCTGTAGAATATCGAACAAGGAACATTGAACATTCAATATTGAAGGGTGATTTGATTCATAAAGTGCATTAGTCGAAAACATAGCCAGCTTTGCGAAGACTTTGCGTTCAAAAACGACTATGAGAATAAAGAAAAACATGTGTTATCAAGTCAGATACATGAACACTATTCCTTGTCCCATTACAGTTCGTTTCGTTACCTGGAGGCACTTACTTCAACTATAATAAAATTGAAATGAGAACTTATAACTATAGAGATTTAAAACCGGCACAACTCACGGAGTTGCTGAAGCGACCGAAAATCGACTTTGCCTCTATTTTTAGTACGGTACAACCTATCATTGAAGCAGTTGAAAACGATGGGGATGAAGCGGTCAGAAAGTTTACCCATAAGTTTGATGGGGTAGATTTGGATGAGGTCTGTTTCAACCCGATGAAGCAGGAAGTATCGTTATCAAAAGAAGCAAAAGAGGCTATTGATACGGCATTCGACAATATTTATGCCTTCCATAAAGCGCAGGTTCCGGCTCCGTTAGAAATTGAAACCATGCCGGGCGTACGATGTATGAAGGTGGCGAGACCCATTGAACGGGTAGGATTTTATGTGCCGGGTGGAACGGCGGTATTACCATCAACAGCTATGATGCTGACCATACCTGCTATGATTGCCGGCTGCTCAACAAAAGTGCTGGCAACTCCACCCGGAAAAGACGGTAGTATAGCTCCTGAAATTATTTATATCGCACAAAAAGCCGGTGTGGAAACGATTTTGAAAGCCGGCGGAGCACAGGCGGTAGCAGCGATGGCTGTCGGTACGGAATCGGTCCCAAAAGTGGATAAGATATTCGGGCCGGGTAATCAGTATGTGACGGCAGCAAAAATGATTCTACAAAACTCGGAAGCTCAAATCAGTATTGATATGCCGGCCGGTCCTTCTGAAGTATTGGTTATAGCGGATGGGCAGGCAAACCCGGCTTATGTAGCCGCAGATCTGCTTTCGCAGGCCGAGCATGGCCAAGACAGCCAAGTTGTACTGGTTGCCACGGCTGCTTTTGATCTGAAAAAACTGGAACAGCAATTGGAAGATCAGTTGCAGGAACTTCCACGAAAAGACATTGCCAAAGAAGCCCTCGAACATAGCTTTATACTTAACGTAGAGGATCTGAATCAGGCCTTTGACTTCTCAAACGAATATGCTCCTGAACATTTAATTGTGAATGTGGAAGAAGCAGAAAGTTATATGGAAAAGATTACCAATGCCGGTTCTGTTTTTCTGGGGCAGTTGACGCCGGAAAGCGTAGGTGATTATGCATCGGGAACCAATCACACCCTGCCTACCTATGGGTATGCGCGGATGTACAGCGGGGTAAACCTCGCGGCCTTCCAAAAATCGGTAACCATGCAGGTACTGAGTGAAGAAGGGTTAAAAAATTTGGGTCCCACAGTGGAAAAACTCGCAGAATTGGAAGAGCTTCAGGCACATAAAAATGCTGTAAGCATCCGGTTAAAAGACATACAATAAGTAAACCTAATTAGTGTCGTTTTGAGTGAAAGCGAAGAGGTATGCATGAAAATTGATGGTAACTATTTCAAGCAAAGATCCTTCGCAGGTATGCTCATGATGACTTTTTAAGTATATGAGCAAAAAAATAAATATTGACGCCTTAGTACGGGAAAACATCCGAAACCTGAAGCCTTACCGAAGTGCACGGGACGACTTTGACCGGGGAATTTTGCTGGATGCCAACGAAAACAGTATGGGAGCTCCTTTTGAGGACGATTTGGAGCTAAACCGTTACCCGATGCCGTACCAGGAGGAGTTGCGGGAAAAAATAGCTGCCTTCCGAGATGTTCATAAAGAAAATGTATTTGTAGGAGTAGGCAGTGATGAAGCCATTGATTTGTTGTTTCGGGTGTTTTGTATCCCCGGGAAAGACCGGGTGATTGTAAACCCGCCTACGTACGGAATGTATAAAGTATCGGCAAATATAAATGACGTTCAGGTGGATGAAGTGCTGCTGACCGAGGGATTTCAGCTTCAGCCGGAAAAGATTCTGGATGCGGTTCAGCCCGAAACAAAAATCATATTTATTTGTTCGCCCAACAACCCAACGGCAAACAGCATGAATATTTCGGATGTGGTGAGGGTGCTGGAAGGTTTTAACGGAATTGTGGTGGTAGATGAAGCCTATATCGACTTCAGCAGGCAGGGAAGTCTGGCCAATAACCTTAATGATTTTCCAAATCTCGTAGTGTTGCAAACCATGTCTAAATCGTTTGGCTTGGCGGGAATCAGACTCGGAATTGCACTGGCCAACCCGGAGGTTATTTCATACATGATGAAGGTGAAGGCTCCCTACAATGTGAATAAACTGACCTCAAAAAAAGCAATACAGGCCTTTTCCAACCTGGAGAATATCACTACAAATATTAAGTCCATTTTGAAAGAAAGGGAACGGGTCATCAACAAGCTGATTAAGTATGAGGCCGTTGACTATGTGTACCCGACCGATGCGAACTTCATTCTCTTTAAGATTAAAAATGCCATGGATGTTTATAAAAAAATGGCTGAAGAAGGGGTTATCATTCGATACCGGGGAAATGAACCTCATTGCGAAGACTGTCTGAGGCTGACCATTGGAACTCAGGCAGAAAACGACCGGTTTTTCGAAGCCTTAGATAAGATTAAATAGAAGCCGGATGATACCGGCATTCGGATTATTATAGATTCAGATTAAAAATTGGACCCATGTTAATAGCTATCACAAAAAATGCACTTTCCGATCCTGATGAGAAGTTCAGTTTCAGGAAGAATTCTCTTATCTCATTAAAAAGGATCTGTGAGTCCGGCCATACTTTATTGATAGAGGATGCGGAGATTTCTGAAGAACAGGCTTTATTGTTGGACCAAGAGCACATCTCCTATGAAAAAGAAGGAGAAGCTGATTTAGTGATTTCCGGTTCTGAACAGCAGCTGAAACTGCTTAAAGTAGAGAACGAGCTGCTGTCCTCTGAAAACTGGGAAGCTGTGGTGAGGTTCATTACCCGGGAAGCCCGAAAGGCATCTCTTCAGCGGAAGACCAATGAAACGGATATCAGTATCAATATAAACCTGGACGGAACCGGAAAGGCCGATATATCTACCGGATTGAACTTTTTTGATCATATGCTGGATCAAATTGCACGCCATGGGTTAATTGACCTTAAATTGAGTTGCAAAGGGGATCTGGAAGTGGACGAACATCATACCATTGAAGATGTGGCCATCGCATTGGGTGAAGTGATTACCAAAGCCCTTGGAAATAAGAAGGGAATTGAGCGCTATGGCTTTGTTCTGCCGATGGATGAAGCACAGGCTACAGTGGCGATAGACCTGTCCGGGCGTCCGTTTTTAGTGTTTGAAGGCGACTTCATGAGAGAGTATGTAGGCGATATGCCTACCGAGATGATTAAACATTTTTTTTATAGCCTGGCAATGAACTTGAAGGCAACGATTCATGTTAGCTTTTCAGGTGAAAATGATCACCATAAAATTGAAGCATGCTTTAAGGGTTTAGCCCGGGCTTTAAAGATGGCTATAGAACAGAACGGGCGCATCAAAAATCTGATCCCAAGTTCAAAAGGGACGTTGTAGATTATTTATGATAGGAATCATCAAGTATAAGGCCGGAAACACTGCCTCTGTCGCAAATGCACTGGACAGACTGGGCGCACAATTTTTCTTTGCAGAAACCCCTGAAGAGCTGGAACAGGCAAAAGCAGTGATATTTCCCGGTGTTGGACACGCCGGTGCAGCTATGAAATCGCTCGAAGAAAAGGGAGTGGATCAATGGCTGAAACTTACAGATAAACCGGTTTTGGGAATTTGTGTGGGAATGCAGCTATTATTTGAGTCCTCCACGGAAGGTGATACGGTTGGCCTTGGGATTATTCCCGGCTCCCTAAAGAAGTTTGACGAGACCCAGGCGAAAGTACCACACATGGGGTGGAATAAACTACATGATCCCCAAAAGCATGCTATTCTCAAAAACCTGATTGACAAACACTACCTCTACTTTGTGCACAGCTATTACGCACCGGTAGGTGAATATACCCTGGCAACCTGTAACTATATCAATGATTTTTCGGCCATCGTTGCCAAAGACAACTTCGTTGGGGTACAATTTCACCCTGAAAAATCAGGCAGCGTGGGATCCATGATTTTGCAAAACTTTCTCGACATGGTGTACTCCCCTGAAAAAGTGAAGATTTAAGCTGCACATTAAGTCGGGTATAAACACTTTTCTCTTCATCACATCTTAACCTCCGGTGTGTAATTTGTTTTGTTCCATCATTTGCTTAAATAGGGGCAAAATCAGGAGGTTTATGATGCTTAAGTCACTATCACTGTTTTTATTAGCCGCATTTGTTTTATGTGAATGCTTGCCGGCACAGGACGCTACACAAATTATTGAACAAGCTAACGAAAGGATGCAGGGTGAAAGCTCAAAAGCTGAGATGACCATGCAGATTGTTCGTCCGAATTGGGAGCGAAGTGTTTCTTTTAAGAGCTGGAGCAAAGGAGAAGATTTCAGCCTTATTTTGATTACAGCTCCTGCAAGAGACGAGGGTACAGCTTTTCTAATGAGAGAGAATGAAATCTGGAATTGGCTGCCGGATGTAAACAGAACTATTAAAATGCCCCCGTCTATGATGAGTCAGTCCTGGATGGGTTCAGACTTTTCAAACAACGATTTGGTGAGGGAATCTTCAATCGTTACCGATTATACCCACAAGCTTTTGCAGGATACCACTATAAACGGGTACGATTGTTACAGAATTGAAATGATACCGAAACCGGAAGCGCCCATCGTATGGGCAAAGGTTCATACCTTTATTTCTAAAGATGAATATTTGCAGTTGCGATCTGAGTTTTATGATGAAGATGATTTTTTAGTAAGAATCATGAAGGGTTCAGAAGTGAAAGAGATAGGAGGAAGATTAATCCCCACTAAATTGGAAATGATACCGCTGGAAGATGAGGGTAACAAAACCATCGTTACCTACCAAAACCTGGATTTCAATATCGATATCTCTAACCAGTTTTTCAGCATACAGAATATGAAAAGAATACAGTGATCAGTAAACAGTTGTACAATGAACAGTAAACAGTGATTAGATAGTATAGGTAAATTTTTTAGCATACACTGCTAACTGCTAACTGCTAACTGCTAACTGCTAACTGCTAACTGCTAATTGCTAACTGCTAACTGCACCCTGTTTATCGATTAATGCGTGTTGTTTTAAGAATGGAGAATAAGATTTTGGCGAGTTCATCAGCATCTTCGTACATACTGTTGTACAGTTTTTCATCAATAAAGTCAGTGTCTTTAAGAAGAGAAAGCCAATATTTTGTTTCAAGACATTCTTTATATGATATGGATAACTTTGCTGAAAAGTCAGCTTTTGAAATACCACCATTAGCTTCGGCAATATTTGCACCGATGCTGGTTCCACTTTTTAAAAGTTGTTTTGAAATAATGAACTCTTTTTTATCAGAGCTTAAAAACTGGTACGCTTTTACTATCCGAACGGCAAATGCGTACGCCTTTTCATATAGATTATTACCTCTCATGATACTATTACTTCGTTGTACATTGTACCCTGTTAGAGCAATGTCAAAAGAAATCCTTACAAGATTTTTTAGTGAAAGAAGAAAAACCTTTGCCCACACCCACTGATCACTGGTTAATGATCACTGTGAACTGTTAACTGCCAACTGATAACTGCAAACTGAAATGCTGTATCTAAACTTAGCTTGGAGAAATATCTGGCGGAATCGTCGTCGCACGTTTATCACGATTCTGTCTATTGTGGTGGCAGTGATGTTATCAGCCGTGATGAGGGCCATGCAGGAAGGTCAGTATGATGACATGATAGAGAATACCGTTGGCACCTTTACCGGCTACATACAAATTCATCAGGCTGGATATTGGGAAGACCAGACTCTTGATAACACTCTGGTTTTTTCCGACTCCCTAATTCGTAAGCTGAACAACAATGATGAGGTTGCCCATGTTGTGCCCCGGCTTCAGTCTTTTGCACTGGCTGCGGGAGAGAGCCAAAGTCGGCCGGCATTGATTTTAGGGGTTGACGTAAGCAAAGAGCAGCATCTCAGCAATGCCAGGGAAAGATTACAAGCCGGTGCGTACTTTGACTCAAATGATGAGAAGTCGGTATTGGTAGGTAATGAGATGATGCAACGCCTTGGCGTACAACCGGGGGATAGCCTGGTTTTAATTGGTCAGGGTTTTCGGGGGCAAAGTGCAACAGGGCTATACGAGGTCAAAGGCTCGGTTCGGTTCCCAAGTTCTGAAATGAATAAGAACATGGTGATGCTTCCTTTGGAGACGGCTCAAAACCTATTTGCTTCCCATAACCGTGTTACGGCTATTGCTTTAATGCTTGATGACGCACATCAGGTAGAAGAAGTTGTAACTAAGCTGAAGAAGGAACTTTCAGCCGGCGATTATGAAATAATGGGATGGCAGGAATTAATGCCGGAACTGATGCAGAGCATTGAAGCAGACCGTGGCAGCGGACTGATTATGATATTCATTCTCTATATGGTAGTAGGCTTTGGTATCCTGGGTACCGTGCTTATGATGATAAGTGAGCGAACGTACGAATTAGGTGTGATGCTGGCCGTGGGAACCCCCAGGGTTACCATCTTGTCAATTCTTGCCATCGAGATGTTGGTCATCACCTTTATCGGGGTGGGGGTTGGGGTTTTAATTTCTATTCCCATCTCATGGTATTTCAATATCAATCCTATTCAACTGCCAGATAGTATGACCGAAGTGATGGAAGGGTATGGTATGGAACCGGTTATACAGTTTGCTACAGATCCATCCATTTTCTACTCACAAGCTGTCATAGTGTTTATCATCACTCTGATCTTCACCATAATCCCGCTGATAAGGGCGAGCAGGTTGAATCCTGTAAAAGCATTGAGGTCCTAATATGTTGATGAAGATCATTAAGCTCGGATGGAAAAATATTTGGCGCAACCCCATGAGAAGCAGCGTGGTTATAGTAGCTGTGTTGTTGGGAACCTGGGCGGGTATTTTCTCGGCCGGTTTTTTAAATGGTATGATGCAGGATTCTCTGAGTAATCAGATAGAACTTTCGGTCGGGCATATTCAGATTATGCATCCCCGGTTTGATGACCTCTACAATCCTAAGTACCAGGTGGATAAAGCGGATGAGGTAATAGAAACCCTTCAGAATGAATCGTATGTAACAGATATTTCTGTCAAAAGTTTGGTAACCGGACTGGCTCA
This sequence comes from Gracilimonas sp., assembly GCF_017641085.1. Taxonomy (NCBI): domain Bacteria; kingdom Pseudomonadati; phylum Balneolota; class Balneolia; order Balneolales; family Balneolaceae; genus Gracilimonas; species Gracilimonas sp. The sequence goes on from NZ_JAEPPI010000003.1 coordinate 213,170, forward strand.
AAGTACACGAAACAGTTACGGGGTTACCGTGAATGGAGTAAGCCCGGCAACAGATACTTTGCTCGCTATCAAGCAATACATGACAGAGGGTACATTTCTTACCTCAGACCGCCGAAACCCAATTGTGATTGGACGTAAACTTGCCGAGCGGCTGGATATTGGTATGCGCTCCCGGATGGTGCTGAGTTTTCAGGATATTAATGGAGAAATAACCGGAGGGGCATTTCGGGTGGCGGGGATTTTTGATTCCTTCAGCAATCAATATGACGAGAGCACAGTATTTGTACTTAAGGATGATTTGAACCGGTTAATAGGAAGCGGGCAAGCTGTTCATAATATCCGGGTAGATACAGATGACCTATCGCGTGCCGATGAATATGCCCGGCAATTACGCGAACAGTTTCCGGAGTTGGAAATCAAAACCTGGAGAGATATTGCTCCTGACCTTCGATACATCTTTGATATGATGGATATCTCTTTATACATGGTGATGGTGCTTATAACAATTGGCTTGGTGTTCAGCATCATAAATACCATGCTGATGGCTGTACTTGAGCGTACAAGAGAACTTGGGATGTTGCGCGCAATTGGGATGAATAAAAGCAGGACGTTTAGCATGATCATGTTGGAAACTTTTTTCCTTACGATGGCAGGGACCCCTTTAGGCCTTCTGTTTAGCTGGCTTACCATCTCATATTTCTCACATTCCGGTATTGATTTAAGTGCTTTTTCAGAAGGATTAAGTGAGTATGGCTTTAGTACAATAATCTATCCTGAGCTGTCCGCTACCTATTATTTGAATATCACCCTACTTATTGCTGTTGCAGCACTTTTGTCAGCGATCTACCCTGCTGTTCGAACGCTTAAGCTAAACCCTGTTCAGGCCATTAGAAAATTCAATTAATAAAGCTATGTCTGTCATAACCACCGAAAACCTTACGAAAGTGTACAATCCGGATCCGGATAAAGTGCCGGTTCATGCACTGAATGGAGTAGATTTAACAATTGAGAAGGGGGAGTTTACTGCTATCGTAGGGCCGTCCGGTTCAGGAAAAACAACTTTGCTGAATATAATTGGCGGACTTGATGAACCAACGGAAGGCAAAGCGTTTATTAAAGACACGGATTTAACCACCCTGTCAGACAGCGAGCTCATCAAATTCAGGCTCAATCATATTGGGTTTGTGTTTCAGGCTTATAACCTGATCCCGGTGTTGACAGCTATTGAAAATGTATCTTTTGTAATGCAAATGCAGGGACGCCCATCCGCTGAATGTCGCGAGAAAAGCCTGGCATTGTTAAAAGAAGTTGGACTTGAAGATAAAATTCACAAACGACCTTCCGAGCTTTCAGGTGGGCAACAACAAAGAGTTGCAGTAGCAAGAGCATTGGCATCCAAGCCGGACTTTGTCCTCGCTGATGAGCCCACCGCCAACCTGGATTCCGTTTCTACGGCCGAATTACTGGATATGATGCTGGATCTGAATAAGCGCGAGGATATGACCTTTGTATTTTCCACTCACGACCAGCGCGTGATTGACCGGGCTCGAAGAGTGGTTACCCTGGTAGATGGGAAAATTGATTCTGATGAGAAAAGAGGATGAATGTTGATTACTGAACAAGGAACATTGAATATCGGAGTGCCATTTTTTCGAGCCTGCGTTCTTTTTGTGTTTATCACGGTTTTCCTTTTTCCTAATAAATCTAATGCACAGCTGAAGGAAATCGTAGATATCAGTGGATATATGAAGGAGTTGGGACAGATTTCGGCGAGTAATGATTTTTCTGAGCTTCGCTATGATAATATTCTTCATAGCAGATTTGAAACCGAGTGGACCTTTACAGAAAACCTGGAGTTTAATGCCGACCTTCGAACACTATTACTCAATGGATATACCGTTCGGAATGCGATTGGTTTGGCAAGCTTTTTAGAAAAAGATCCTAATCTCATAGATATGTCCTGGGTTTGGATCGATACAGATCAGGCGTTGATTCATTCACAGATAGATCGGTTTCACATCAGCTATTATAATGGAGACTTTGAGCTATATGCCGGCCGTCAAAGAATAAACTGGGGGAAAACCCTGGCATGGAACCCCAACGATCTTTTTAACAATTATGCGTTTCTGGATTTTGACTATGAGGAACGTCCCGGCGTTGATGCCATTTCAGCCATATATAATTTAGATTTTGCTTCCAGCATAGAAGCCGGTATTAAGCTGGCTGACTCATTTGATGAGATGGTAATCGCAGGCATGTATCGGGTTAATTATAAAACCTATGATTTACAGCTTATAGCCGGGCATTACCAGGACAAAGCAGCGCTGGGAATTGGCTGGGCCGGTTATATTAAAGATGCAGGGTTTAAAGGGGAGGCCTCCTATTTTCATCCCGAAGATGAATTCTTTAACAATACGGGATCACTTTCTGCTACGCTTGGGTTCGATTATATGTTTGAAACCTCCATTTACGCACAGGCAGAGGTTTTATACAACGGTGGGTATCAAAACCGGAATGCAAGTCTGTCTTCACTCACTCAACCCCCAAGTGCAGACAACCTTTTTATTTCAAAAACCGGCTACCTTATCAATGGTTCGTATCCGGCCAGTCCACTGCTCAATGGCAATCTTGGAATTATGGGCAGCTTTACTCAAAAACTATTTATTCTTTTCCCACAGGTGAGTTATTCCCTGGATGAAAACCTCGACCTTTTACTGGTTTCTCAGCTGCTTAAAGGAGAAGCTTTTTCCAACTCTGTGGAGACACCAAACGTATTTTTCATAAGACTGAAATGGTCTTATTAGTATCCCCTGTAAGCCGAGAGGGCTAATAATCAAGTAATTAGCCCCGGCTAAAAATATAATTATCTAACTTAAATATTTCTTGCAATTCAGGACTGTCAATACCTATTTTTAGCCTAAGCTAAAAAATTAAATAGTTCAGAATAACAAATGAAAAAAGTGTCGCTGGTTTTAGCCGTCTTTTTCTGTTTTAATGGAATCCTTTTTGCACAATCCGGCAGTGGAACAATCACCGGAAAAGTAACCTCGGAGGGAGAGCCTGTGGTTGGCGCAAATGTTGGCATCCCGGAAATACAGAAAGGAAGTCCCACGGACGTAGATGGAACATTTGAAATAAAAAATGTACCTGCCGGAAAGTATAAGCTTCAAATCACTGCTGTTGGTTTTGATAAGGTAATTAAGAGAATAAGTGTGAAGTCCGGCGAGACTACGACTGTTGACATCAGGATAAAAGAGACGCGTTTGGAGCTGGAGCAAATGGTGGTTACCGGGACCATGCGCCAAACCTATGTAAAGGAATCTCCGGTGAAGGTGAATGTGGTGAAAGCGGCCCAGCTTCAGCAAGGGAGAACCAGTTCCAATATCATGGACCTGATCAGCAGTGTAAACGGACTTTCAACCCAGCTTAACTGTGGTGTTTGCGGAACCAACGCTATTCGGATTAACGGAGTGGAAGGACCAAATACAGCCGTATTAATTGACGGCATGCCGATTATGGGTGCTTTGGCTTCGGTGTATGGGTTGAATGGAATCAGTCCTTCAATCATCGATCAGGTGGAAGTGATTAAAGGTCCCCAATCTACTTTGTATGGAACACAGGCACTGGGCGGGGTGGTGAACATCATCACCAAAAACCCGGCTATTACACCCACTTTTTCAGCGGATGTGTATGCCAAAAGCACCGAAGAGGGGAATATAAATCTGGCATACTCTCCCAGGGCTGGTCGGTTTGAAGGCTTTGTAAGTGGAAATATTTTGCATCTCGAAAATTACTTTGATGAAAACGGCGATAACTTCAACGACCTGGTTAAACAATCGCGGGTATCGCTATTTGGAAAAGGAACGCTGCTTGGTGAGAATATGGAGCAGCGTTTGAATGTTGCAACGAAGTACTACACCGAGAACCGAACGGGAGGATTAGAAGCGTTCAGCGATGACCTTCGTGGCTCCGATCAGATTTATGGGGAGTCTATTTATACCAACCGGTTTGAGTTTATGACGGAATACCGGCCGGCCGGCTTGAATGAACAACTCAGGATCAGCGGTGCCGTCACGCATCATGATCAGGATAGTTATTATGGAACCGATTGGTACGATGCGCAGCAGGGAATTGCATTTGGTCAGGCTACGTGGGATCAACCCATTGGTGAGAACTTCCAGCTGCTGGCAGGAACCACAATTCGCTACGAAACTTATAACGACAACACTCCGGCTACTTCATCCGGAGCCGACAAAAGGTGGATTCCCGGAGTATTCTCACAGGGAGAACTAAAAGCCGGTGATTTTACCTTTCTGGGTGGAATCCGGGTTGATCATCATTCCGAGCATGGGTTTGTAACTGCACCCCGATTATCATCGAAATTCAGCCCATCAGACCTGACGACATTCAGAATCAGTGCCGGAACCGGATTTCGGGTGGTGAATGTATTTACGGAAGACCATGCTGCCTTGACGGGTTCCCGGGAAGTGGTATTTAATGAGGATCTGGAGCCGGAGGAATCCAAAAGCATAACGGGGAGCCTCGAGCAGATTATCCCATTTGGTACAAACCCAATGACGGTAAGTCTGGACGGGTTTTATACGCGTTTCTCCAATAAAATTATCCCGGATTACGATCAGGACCCAAACCTGATTGTGTACGAAAACCTGGATGGGTTCTCCGTAACGCAAGGCTTCTCGGTTGGGCTGGAGCAGAATTTTACGGCTCTGCCTGTTACCTACAATGCCAGCATCACCATTATGGATGTGTACACCGAAGAGAACGGACAGCGACAGGCTCTGGCCTATGCTCCGGAATATACCGGCGTGTTTGGAGCCACCTACAACTTTCGGTCGCTGGATCTTTCCCTTGGTTATAACGGGAACCTGGTGGGTCCAAAACGCATGCCGGCTAACTATGCTGAAGATTTTGGGAGATCTTCCAAGTCACCGGCTTACTCCACGCACGACTTAAAGATTACTAAGGAATTCACCAACGTGAACAGCGAAAAGGGAATCGGTTTTGAGGCGTACCTGTCTGCGGAAAATATTTTCAACTACACGCAGGGCAGCCCGTTAGTGGGAGCCGGGAATCCCTTTGGTCCTGAGTTTGATACAATTTATACCTGGGGACCAATCATCGGCCGTACCTTTTCAATTGGCGCAAGATTAAACCTGAGGTAGAGATGAAATCCAGCAACCTGTTTTACCTGTCGGTTATTTTTACCCTGATTGGGGTGGTTTTTTCAAACTCTGTTTATGCTCAGACAACAGAACTGGAATGGCATTCCTTTGAACAAGCTCTGAAGCTGGCGGAAGAAGAGGGCAAGCCCATCATGGTAGATGTTTGGGCACCGTGGTGTGGCTGGTGTAAGAAAATGAAGAAGGAAGTATACCCGGAGCTTAGCGCAGCACTCAGCAAAGACTTTGTACTTACCCGACTAAACCGGGACGATAATGAGGATAAAAAAACCTATCAGCAATACAGAATCACTCCTTTACGATTAGCCCAGAAGTTCGGCGTACAAAATGTACCGGCTATTGTTTTCTTATCCCCGGAGGGAGAATACCTGTTTCATATTTCGGGCTTTGTGGAAGCGGATGAACTGAAAGAGATTTTGGGGTATGTTTCTGTGGAGAGGGCGGAAAGGCTTTGAGATAAGGTCTTGTTAGCAGCCGCTATATGTTGGAAAGTGAAATTTCCTGTACTGATTTATCGATAAGTACTCTACTCGTAGGCTACAGATCGCAGATTTTGGTTATCCAGTTTCCCCTTAAGTTTCAACGACCGTAGATTTAGCTTGGTTTTTTTAGCCTTATTGAGAGAAGACAAATACAGATATACTTTTTCCAATTCCGTGTCAGAGAGTCGATCTATTTCTTTTTTTACTTTCTCTTTTGTAATCATGGCAGGCGGGTTTGTTAACAACAACAATTTAATTAACGCCAAGAAATTTTCATAAGTATAGCAGCGGTGGGGTTAAGGCGGCTAATAACCCGGCGTTTAAACGGTGCGTAGCTAATGAAGATGCTCAGCTGTAGAGCATCGGAGAGAGATCAAGCCGGTTTTTCTTCACGAGCCAGCATATCCATGAATTTTGCAAATCGCCTCTGCCTGGTTTCGGGCTTCTTCGCTGATGTCAATCCATAGGCGATGTGATAGCGACTTGATTTGTTGAGTGTTTCAAAGAACTGTTTTGCTTTCAGCTTGCCATGGAGTGCTTCCAGGAAATCTGCCGGCACTTCCAATTCGCTTGCCACATAGGCTTTCTCCCATCGGCCATCCAATTGGGCGGCGCGAACCTGGCTGAGTCCCGATTCCATCATGCGGCCTTCGCTTATCAAACGTTCGGCAAGTTCTCTGTTCCTTTTTGACCAGTTGCTTCGGGCTTTCCTGGGAGTAATCCGTTGAAGATAAGCCTGTTCATCCAATGACTTCCGGATACCGTCGATCCAGCCCCAGCAAAGTACCTCAATCACGACATCATTCCAGGTCACGCTCGGAATCCCGGTCTTCTTCTTGAATATTTTTACCCACAGTTCATACTCAGTGGCATGATTCCGTTTTAGCCAATGGCCGAGATCTTTTGACGATGCAAAGGGTAAGATTTTTGTTGGATCGGGTTCCGGCATAAAATTAGATTCTTTTCGACATAACGGCCTGGCGTTTGAGCAGCACTAGGATTAAGACTCAATAAAGGGCTAAAAAGTTCAGATCAGGTAGATAGTTTGAGGCGGAGCCTCCGGTTGGCATTACGGAGCAGAGCACCGTAACGAGCATAAACGGCTAAAAAAGTTAAAACAAACAACACCGGAAATCGAAGCTACGTCCGCGTCCCAGTTGATGCGCTTGTTATACGCTATTTTCTTTGATCAACCTCCAATGATTTCTCTAAACTTCCGTATTCCTTTTATTGCCAATGCCCCAGGCACAGTGACAAATAAGCCATATAAAAAAGCGACAGCGACAACAATCCAATTATTTGTTGTATATATCATAGCAGGTATCAAACCAACTAGTCCTATTATTATTCCATAAAGGACCGCATGAAGTTGAGAGACTCCAAAGATTTGTTTTTGGGGCTCGCTATATTTGACTTTTACTCCTTTCTTTTCACACGACAACCAAATAGCTGGAACCTCAGCTGATTTTGGCGTATTTAAATATGTAAGACTGACAGTTTCACCTCTATTTAAAATTGGAACTAAATATTCTCTTTGTCCAAAATAAATATTTCTTTGATTATCAGTTATCTGTTGCCCATCTGGGACATGAAGAAGCTGCTTATATCTATCAGTGAATTCCAAAATACTTGGAGAGTTGGAAATTCCTGTTCTTTCTGTAAGTAAATTAGTGTTGTCAGAAAAAGTATGAACAATAACATCTTCATAATCATTAAGGCTGTCATTTCTTAATTCAATAGTGGATAAATATAGATCTTGAAGATTTGTCTCGTTCCAGATTATCTGGACATTTCCAAAAATGTTATCATTCGCAGACATTCCTATCCGGTTATGTTCTACAAAATATCTAAATACACCTCGTTTATGTAAAACTCGCTGAGTCACCCATGCTGTTAGGATACCGGCAATACCACCGAATATTATCGATATATATTCTGATTTAAGTAGTTCAATTAAATCCATATTAAAGGTGTTTTAAGTAATGCGTATAACATAATATTAGACGAACAGGATTTTGTCAGGGCGAACACCGCCAACGTGCTCTTATACGCTCCATTCAGCTGTTCTATTCGTATAAGGAGATTTTTGGGATGTACTCCGAACTGTTGTTCTCACATTCCATCCCCTTATTAATTCCTAAGATAACACCTTGGCTTAATTTTGCAAGACGGGATGGCTGCCTTCTTTGAACAATAATCTGTCAAGCAGGATCAAATCAGCACGTCATCGCGAGGAGCTCACTTGTTTAAGCAGGGCATAGTTTTTTGCGACGAAGCGATCTCCCTAATTACACTTAATAATGTAAATCGGGAGATTGCCACGGTATTTGCTCCCATTCGGTCGGGCAATACCTCGCAATGACATGCTATAAATTGAACAGATGTTTACTTAATCAGCGTCATCTTTTTGGTGAGCACCTGACCTTCTGTTCGGAGTTGGTAAATGTACATCCCGGAAGGGACTGCACTTCCTGATGAACTCAACGCATTCCAGCTTACGGTTTTTTGTCCGGCCGATTGGCGCTCATTCACCAATGTGGCTACTTCAGCCCCCAGCATGTTGTAGATTTTGAGGGAAACCTGAGCCGGCTTATCCAGAGCATATGAGATCGTGGTGACCGGGTTAAACGGATTCGGGTAATTTTGAGCTAAGCTGATTCGCTCCGGAGACTGACCGGTTGGCTCCGCAGAGGTGATGGTTTTAGACAATTCTTCCTCAATTACAGCGATTACCTGTTCGGTATCTGTGTCAACAAATCCCGTTCCTTTATAGGCGATTTCTCCCTCTTTGGAGATTACTACTGACCGGTCGTAAGAGGAGGTATTTCCGTAGTAATCTTCCAGGCTTTGGCGGGCATTCAGCAGTAAAGTATAAGTGATTCCGGTTTCCGATTGAAAGCTTTGGTTTGCCGACCGGGATAAGTTCCAGGTATCCAGGCCCAGGGCAACGAAGCCGGTGTCTTCCATATAGGGTTGGTAGATGTCGTTCTCCGTGATGGGGCCATTATCGAGGCAGTGTGGACAACCGGCTCCATAAAAAAAGATATAGACCACTTTGCCTTCAAAATCAGAAAGGGAGACCTCATCCCCATCCAGTGATGTGTAGGTAAACCCGGGAGCCGGATCACCAGTATTTACCTGGGCAAAAACCGGAGCTGAAAAAAGAACGACAAGTAAGAGCAGTAAAAATGACTTCATGGTATTTCCTGTTTAAAACCGTGTGGTGAATCTTAATTCAACTCCTTCAAAATCCAGAATCTCATAACAGATGCCGGATGTGCAGGCAGGTCCTCCGCGTCTTTTGCCTGCGAAAACATCTAACGTGTGAGACTGGTTGATCTTGTATCTTACATTTCCGCCCAGCCAGGTACGCGTTTCGTCCTCAATATCAAAGGTGTTGGGATTGTCGGTAATCAATAAGTCGTCGGTGGCTTCGAATACAAGACTGACGGTTAAATCGGGGATCGTGCTGTAAGCGATGGAGGCGTAATAATTTTCAACGTTTTGGGAGAAGGCGGTTTTGTAATAGGTCTGGAACTGAACATCCAAAGCAAGGCTCCATTCATAGTTGAAGCTTTTTTCCGAAATCAACCCTGCCGAAATGCGGTTTTCTTCTCCCTTGCGCTCATCGGTTGCATAGTCCACAAAGGCTTTGAAAGAAAGGAAGTCGCTCGCCTGGTAATATCCTTCCAAAAAATACTCCCGGTAATAGTTGGTTCGGGCAATCTCATTCTTAGCGGTGGTGATATTTGCCGTCACCGAATGGCCGTCTTCAAAGTTATAGAAGCCCTCCACTTGAAAGCCGGATTCATTGGCGGTGCTCAACACATGCGTACTTCGGTTCAGCACCGGGTAGGTATGTTCTTTGATGAGCGAGGGTGGATCGTTGTATCCCGAACCCAGCCGAAATTGATTGTAGTTCTTGTATTCAGCACTGAGGCCAAAAGATCCGTAGAAATAATTCAGCCCGGAATAAAGAGCATAGGAATCCTCCTCTTCAAACTGAAAAAGGGCGATATCGGTATCAAAAGCATACTCCCCGTAAACCTGCAGATTGAAAGGGAGATTGTAATTATACATTAGTGAAGCCAGTTCGCGGTAATCGTCACGCCCGTCGGAACGGCTTCTCATGAAGGCTCCGCCAATACTGAGGTCTTCAGTGAGATAAAAATCAGACTCTATAGCCTCAATTAAATCGGGGCGGCGGGCACTATCCGGTTTAAAGTTGGGTGGAAGCGGGTTAAAAAGTGGACGGGCTCGGATCACGGAGGCTTCAATCCAATCATTCTTATAGCTGATGTCAACGCCCTCCTGGTCCCGGTTGAAGGCATATCGGGTGCGATAAAAAGAGTCTTCATACACGGATCCGGGGATGTCATAACTGCGAAGTAACAGTCCGCGACCGATGGTTTTATAGAAATTCCCGATTCTCACTTTAAAATGGTCGTCTTCGTACTGCAGGCGCTTTTGCGACAGAAGAAAGTAGTTGCGGTCATTAAAGGGGGTAAGAAAATGTTCAAATCGTCCGTAGGCACTGATTTTTCCCTGATCATAGAAGAGATTGAGCTGATCGTACGATGTGGTCAGGTCCGTATTCTCTTCATAAGGCAGATTCCCATATTGAAACTCGAAGGTATTGGTGCCATAAAGCTGGGCAAAAGCGGATGAACTATAAAGGAGTCCGATTACCGATGATATGATTAGCAACCGCAGCATCACTCGCTTAGCAATTTGTTGATTTCAGCTTCTATCATCTTCTCTTCACCCGGAGTGTATCCTTCATGAAAATACACGACTTCATCCTCGCTGTTTACGATAAGCAAGGTGGGTACAGCCTGAACCCGTAGGCGTGCCATCACATTGTTGTCGGTATCCAGTAAAACCGGATAATCTATGCCGAGGGATTTGGAAAAAGGTTTTACTTTGGAAAGGTTTCGGGGGCCGTCCACACTGATGCCCACAAATTGTACACCCTGTGATTCAAACTCATCATACATGTCCACAAACTTGGGGATGGATTTGATACAAGGCTTGCACCATGTAGCCCAAAAGTCGATTACGGTCAGCTTTTCTCCCTTTACATCTTCGTAGGAAGTGGTGCGGTTATCCAGGTTTTTTAGCTTGAAGTTATGGACTTTAGGTCCGCTGAAGACGGCAGAGCTTACAATCAGTAAAATCGATAAGAGAAGTTTCATGGCTGTCTGTTTAGCAGGTTAGACAACCATGAAACGGAATTTCTTACTTAATTGCTGTCTTCCCGGGAAGGAGGCCGGCGATTGTCATTCGAAATGGTGTCGATCAGCTTGTTATAGGGATCGATACCGGCCGAGGAGGGTTCTTTATCCACGGTAATGGTCAGCTCATTCAGAATCTCGGTAAACCTATGCTTTTTGAAATAAAGCACGGTTTCATTACCGAGCGAATCGGTTCCGAAAACTCCTACGTCCACCCAATCCTGGAGTGGAAGTGACTTAACCGGAAGCCGGCGATCTTCAATTTCGATGGCCAGGCTGTCTCCAGCTTCATCCTGGTAAATACGCTTACCGGTTTCACCTGTTCGGTATTTGGAAACCTGAAGCGTCAGGTTTACCTCATAGGTGCTGCTTTCCACTTCGGTGTAGGTGGCGTCTTCTACCCGGTTATCATACAGCGTGATGGTTTCAAACATATCTTTAATGAGGTACTGAAGCGAGTCCGGTGTGGCTGCCTTCAGGTGCTCAAGCAATTCCAATGAGGTGGTGTATGGCGGCTCCTGAAAAGCGACCTCGTCAATATAATCGCTAAGAGCTGCATTCAGATTGTCTTCGCCGATATAATCACTGAGGGCATAGAATACCAACGACCCTTTGTTGTAGTGGATATACTGCTGGTTTTCATTATAAATCAGCGGCAGTTCTTTTTTGGACTCCAGCGTACGGCCGGTAAGGTAGCTGTCCAGGGCGTCTTTCAGGAAAACCCGCATCTGATTTTCACCGTGTTCCTTTTCCAGCACTTTAAGCGAGCTGTACTCCGACAAACTTTCCGATAGCATGGTTGCCCCTTGAACGTTAGCCCCAATTACCTGGTGTGCCCACCACTGATGTGCCACTTCATGAGCCGTTATGCTGAACGGGTAATTCACGCCTTCTTCGCTGGTGGTATCCACTTCAGCGATAAAACCAATGGCTTCGGAATAAGGAATGGTATTGGCAAACGACTGTGCAAAACTTCCTCCGGTTCTCGGAAACTCAATAATGCGTACCTGCTGATGCTGATAAGGGCTGTACTCAGAAGTATAGTAGTCCAGCGATTTCTTCATGCCGTTCATCATGTGGTCCAGGTTATAATCGTGGCCTTTGTGGTAGTAGATCTCAAGGGCAACATCATTCCAGGTGTCTTTTACCACCTCAAACTCCGCGGAAATAAAGGAATAAAAGTTGACCATGGTGCTGTCCATTTTGTAATGGAAATAGCGGCGGCCGTTTTCTTCCCATTCATCCTGAAGGTAACCCGGTGCAATGGCAATTTGCTCAGGAGAAGTACTGATGGTTGTTTCAAATTCAATCCAGTCGGCATCGCCGGAGATGTAGTTATTCATCCGGGCCGCACTGTCGGTAGGTGGAGCCATGCGTTCTTTGGGTGGGAGCCCATATCGCTCGCGGGCATCCGATCCAGACAGCTCCATAGACTCCTGATAGCCCAATCTCGGGAAGATGGCATTGTTGATGAACGTACCATTATGACGAACCGGTGAATTATTACGCAGGATTTCATTCGGCTTGTTTGAAATGGCGAAGGAAAAGAGAAGAGTATCACCGGGCATCAGAGCATTTTCCAGTCGGTAGATGTCGTAATTCATGGAGTCATCTTCCAACACCAATTCATAAGGCTGGTTAAAGCTGAATGAACTGATGAAATTGTTATGGTCGATGTGGATGGAGTCGATGGCAACATCGGTCTTGTTCTTGAGGATGTACGTACCGGCCGCTTTAAAGTCCCGCGTTTCGGGTGCCAGGTCCAGATTAATGGTCGACGAAACGATACGAGGCTGGGGAATGCCTTTAAACTTCCCGTAATTTTTTTCCCATTGTGCAGCCCGTTGTTCTCTTTCTTTGGAAGAAAGCCGTTCGTATTTGATGTTATCCACGTAGTATATCCAGCTGCCGATGGAGAGGAAGCCAACCAGTGAAAGTGTAAATACAGCTTTAAGAGCAGGAGTAAATTCCCGTTTCGCATTTTGCAATCGCTCCTTAAGACTTCCCGGCAATCCGCGACGGAAGAGTATTATGGAGAGCACATAAAAGGCGATTCCCAGTAACAGCCAGTACGCTTTGTACACATAATATTCGGCAAGGGATGAACCGTAGCCATTCATGTCGGAATACTGAGTGCCGGGGCCCTGATTATACTTAAAGATATCCTGTTCGATACCAATTCCGTCCAAAAATGAAATCCCGATGGAGATTAACAGCAAGAGGATAAACCCAATGTAGTAGTTCTTAAAAAAGGAATGGAACAGGATGGCGAGCAATCCCCAGATTACTACGTGGACTAAGGAAATGGCATACAGATCAAACAGGTAGAGTCCGATTTCGAAGTTATAATAGCCGTTGAAAAGCTGAACACCGATGCCGGCAATCATGATGATTGAAAGCAGAATAACCTGCATTTTGACCAGTGCTATAAACTTGGAAAGCAGGATCGTCCAGTTGGGGGTTGGGGTAACGTGTACCAGCTGATCGATGTTAGAAGTCCGGCTGCGGTGGATCAGCATCCCGGCATACAGGAAGGTCAGAATATTAATGAAGAGGTTGAAAAAGGTGCCGGGAAGCTGCAGCATCTGCCAGGTGACCGGCAGGGTGTCGGTTCCGAAAATTTCAGCCCCGAGCAGAATCACGCTTAATGAGATCAGCAATCCCACCAGGGAAATAATAATGAACGCCCAGCCTTTTATGATGTATTTGAGGTCAATATCAGAAAGCGTCCACGCCAGCTTCAGGTTTTGGATCCATGAAAAATCAAAATCAACTTTTGGGAGAGAGACCGTGAGGATACTGCCGAAGTTTTTCTTGGTAACCCGTTCGCTTTTCTTGCTTCTAAACAGGCTGAATGAAAATGCTTCCTGGCTAAAACTGAAAGACCGGTAAACCAGTCCAAAAATGGCTATTCCTAAACCGGACCAAAGCAGCCGGTTGTATAAAATAACTTCACCCCAGGGCAGTGGGTTTTGGTTGCGTTCGTAGATAGTCCAGTACTCAGTGTAATAGGCATTGGCCTGAAAGCCGTATGGATCGAGGAGGGCTGCCAGCATTTTGTTATCAAGATCCTGGGTAAGGTTACCGGCAAAAATCTGGATCAGGAAAAGCGCCAAAATGGTAATAAAGCCCACATTGATGTTGCGTGTAAAGGTGACAACAGCAAAAACGATGGCCCCGAAGAAAATCAGGTTGGGGATGATGTAGTAGATAAAAGGCTGGGTATAATTGATCAGCTTAAAAGGCCCCAGCAGGTCGGGATTGGTTCCCGGGAAAATGCTTCCCAAAAATACACCAAAAGCAGCAGCAACCACTACCAGGGTGGCAATACAAATTCCGGCCAAAAATTTAGCCAACAGGTATTCCCATTTTGTAAACGGATAGGAATACAAAACAGAGTGCATCTCATGCTTATAGTCTTTATAAATGGTGCCGCCAATGATGGCCGGGAGCAGGAAGTACACAATAATTGCCATCTCATTCAGCAACCCGTTAATGGACGAAGCCGAGTTTACAATGGTGATGGAGTTGATGCTGACGGTGATGCTTTCAAACAAACCCGCAGCTGTTGCCATGGTAAATAACGACAGCAAAAACAGAATGCCGGAGTACACATAAAAAGAAGGCTTTCGCAGCCAGTACCGCAGTTCAAAAGTGAAGATGTTATAGAACATGATAAAAGGAATTTAGGCTTAAGCGGCTACGACTTCTTTTTCTTCCCGGAGTGTGACGAAATACACGTCTTCCAGCTCAGGGCTTTTGGCTTCAAAACTTTCATCAGGTTTCTGGGTATCGTGTACCCGGATGTTCAGCGTGTTATCCTGGTTGAAGCTGGATGAAATCACATTAAACTTAGCCTCATGTTCTTCGAGAGCATCACGCTCGATATTCTTCGTCCACATTTGTCCTTCAAGGGCAGAAACTGCTTGCCCCGGGGTGTGGTGACTCAGAATCCTCCCGCCGTTCATGATCGACATATCGGTACAAAGTTCTTTCACATCATCAACAATATGGGTAGAGAAAATCACGATGTGATTGGTGCCGATTTCACGAAGTACGTTCAGAAACCGGTGGCGTTCAGATGGATCGAGTCCGGCGGTAGGCTCATCCACAATAATGAGTTTGGGGTCGTTAAGCAGCAGCTGGGCAATTCCGAATCGCTGTTTCATCCCTCCGGAGTAACCGGCTACGCTTTTGCGCCTCACTTCCAGCAGGTTGGTGACCTCAAGTGCGGTATTCACCATTTGCGTACGTTGGTTCTTGTCAGCAATCCCTTTTAACCGGGCAAAGTAATGAAGCAGGTCTTCGGCCGACATCTTTGGATACACTCCAAAAGATTGGGGTAAATACCCGAGTACTTTCCGCAGGCTGTTTTTGTCGTTAAGGATATCAATGTCATCCAGGTAAGCGGTTCCGGTATCCGGTGCCTGAAGGGTGGCGATGGTTCGCATCAGGGTAGACTTACCGGCGCCATTTGGCCCGAGCAGTCCAAACATCCCCGACTCAATTTCTATAGACACATCATCCAGTGCCTTAACCCCGTTTTTATATGTTTTTGAAATATTGGAAAGTGATAGCTTCATTTTTTGCCTGATTGAGTAAAAGTAACAGGTGAGAGTATAAGTAAATCAGGAAGGATTCTCCGAATAAATTTCGGTCAAAAAATCAGGAAGCTTTTTCTTGCGGAATAATCAGGACGATAAATTTATCAAACCGGAACACTACCATATCACGGTCTATTCCAATCTGAAGAATTCTTTGATAGATCTCCTGTGCATCTTTGACTGTACGGTCACTTTGTTCGATGGTATCCAACTCTCCATCGGCGTCCATATCAAAGAAAAGCTCTTCATCGCCGGTGGTAAGGTTGGTAATCTCAAATTTGTTGTACAGTAAGTCGGTGTAATACCCAAAGGTTTGAAGGGTGTACTTCAGGTTGTTTTCGGTATGAGTGAAGATACGTTTCTCTTTGCGTGCTTTAAACTTTTGCTGCTCTATGGCCACCTGAATTCCATACGTATAAATGGTATTGGCTTCTTCCAGAGAAATTTCCCCATACTGCACAAGGTCGATGATGCCGTCCTGGTTGGTGTCCATAGACCGGAGTACGGATTCGTCATTCTCATACTGAATCAGGTAATTATAACCTTCACCTGAGGGAGCAGATATACTGATAATATGGTAGGTGTTTTGGTTATACTCAAAAGAAAAATCAGTACGGGTTGGTAAATTTTTAGAGGATGAGCACCCCACAAATAAAAGCCCGGTAAAAAGAAGGAAAGATAATTTTGCTTTGAATTTCATAACACCCTCGGACTGTTAGGGGATGCTAAATAGTAACTAATTGGGGGGTTGATTCAAAGTTAAAAAGCCCGATTTAAATTATAAATCGGGCTTTAGGATATCTGTTAAGAGTAATTTTCTAATCTACCCAGTCAGCCACAAAAACGTTGGTTGACCGGTCTCCGCCGTTATTTCGGTTGGATGAAAACACGATCTTTTTACCATCCGGGGAAAACATGGGGAAGGAGTCAAAGGCGTCGTCAAAGGTGACTTGTTCAAGTCCGGTTCCATCTACATTAATCATGAAAATGTTGAACGGAAAACCACGCTGGGATTGATGATTGGAAGAGAATAGAATTTTCTCGCCTGAAGGATGGAAATAGGGCGCCCAGTTGGCATTGCCAAGGTCGGTAATTTGTCGAAGGTCGGTTCCGTCCACATTCACTATAAAAAGCTCCATATTGGTCGGCTCAACGAGTCCATCTGCCAGCAGAGATTTGTATTTGGCAATCTCTTCCTCCGTCTCGGGTCGGGAAGCCCGGAAAATCAGTTGGCTGCCATCGGGCGAGAAAAAAGCCCCGCCGTCATAACCAAGTTCATCCGTAATCTGAATTACATTTGAACCATCGGTATCCATTATGAATAACTCCAGATCACCGGTTCGGGTGGAAGTGAATACAATTTTGTCACCTTTCGGAGAAACGGTGGGTTCGGCATCATAACCGGGTTCATCGGTAAGTTTGGCGATGATGTTTCCGTTCAGGTCGGCTTTGTAAATGTCGTAACTGTCGTAAATGGGCCAAACGTACGCACCGCCCGCTCCACGCTCAGGGGTAGCGGGACATTCCATTTGCTCAGCGTGAGTGGATGAGTACACAAAGGTAGAATCGCCGGGCAGAAAATAGGCACAGGTGGTTCGGCCATTTCCTGTACTGATCATAGGCGGTTCAAAGCCGGGCTCTTTTTCAGAAATATCCATGTAAAAGATCTGGTCGCATTCCACGCCCCACTCCGGATTGTTGGATTGAAAAATCAACTTATCGCTGTCGTAGCTCCAGTAAGCTTCGGCATTATCCCCACCAAAAGTTAACTGTTGAACATTGCGAAGATGTACTTCCTGAGCATATTTCAGGGTGTCAGCTTCAGGGTTATATGGTTTTTTATCAGGGGTAGAAGTGCATGAGATAGCCGCAATAGCTACCACAAGAACAGGAATAAATTTCATGAATAGTTGATTGAATTTTTTAAAAGCATGAAGAAGATAAGGAAAAAGCGAAACCGGCTCACAGAAATAATTCTGTAAGGTTTTGTGATGAATGGGCTCTTACTGTTATAAGGGAAACCAATAAATAGAAATGGAATATTGGCAAAAACCACTTCGATTGGATGGCTGGGATTATAGAAATCCATGGTTTTATTTCGTGACCATCTGTACAAAAAACAGAGTCCATTATTTTGGCAGAATCAAGGATGGAAAGATGGGGTTATCAGAACAGGGATGTGCAGCATGGTATTTTTGGAATCAAATTCCCAACCACTTTAAGAATGTGAGATTAGATGCATTTGTGGTTATGCCGAATCATATCCATGGCATTATTCAGATATTACCTGATGAAAATGGTTTTAATCCTGTGGCATTATGCAATTGCATAATGCCACAGGAAAAGATCAGGGAATTTGGTAAGCCCAAAGCCGGATCTCTATCTGTTATTCTAAATAATTATAAAGGATCTGTTACCAGATGGTGTAACAGAAAAGGTTATGAATTCTGTTGGCAGTCCCGATTCCATGATCATATCATCCGAAATTACAGATCACTGAACCGAATCCGGCAATACATCGAGTGTAACCCATTGAACTGGGAGAAAGATTCTAAGAATGTGCTATGATTTACTTCCCGATTTGAAGCTGAAGGGTGGCATAGAATGTTCTTGGGGGAGATGGAATAATACCGGGGCCCGGATACCCGGTTGCGCGACGGGTGAAATACCAGGAATCCAATACGTTATTTATTCCAGACTCTATAGTGAAGTTCTTGTACGTCCAGGACAGGGACAGATCCAAAACATCATAAGCCGGAATTGCTCCACGGATACCACTTTGATTATCATTAAAGTTTTGCTCGGCATTAGAGGCATCGGTGTATTGCTCAGATACATAGGTGTACTGAATGGAACCCACCAGGTTTTGATAGCCAAAGTTGAGTCCGGTTTTCATATTCAGCAGAGGCACAAATTCGACCTGATTACCTTCAACCCCGGGAATCTCTGAGTCGATATAATCTGATTTTGTGATGGCGGTATTGGCAAATACACTCAGTTTCACATCCCGATTTTTATTACCAAACAGGGGCATTAGATTCACTTCAATCAGGCTTTCCAGTCCGTACATAAAGGCCTGCCCTATATTTCCACGATAGCGCACCACACGACCCGTTTCTTCTTTTTCTCCATCGGCATTGATTCGCGTTTCTGCCCGTAACACTTCCCCGATTCGGTTATCATAAAGCAAGCCAAAACCGCCGATGTCGTATGAAACACTCTCACCGATTCTGCCACGAATTCCAACATCCGAGGTAAACCCGCTTTCGTCAGTAATATCCGGGTCGACCTGAAAGGTGGGATTTACAATGCGAATATCATTAAAGGTTACAGAGCGATAGTTTTGGGAAAAGTTACCATAAAGTTCGGTTTCGCTATCAGGCAGATAACTGACGCCGGCACCCAGTAATACAAAATGCCGCTCAAACGTACGGTCATCTTCAAAAGTCTGATTTTGAATAGGATTTCCGGCCAGGTCAAAGTTCACTCTCTTAAATGTACCTTGGCTCTGCGTTCGGATGTATTCAAACCGGAACCCCGGCGTAATAGAAATGTTATCCTGCAGGTAAAAAATATTCTCTCCGAAAACAGCAAGGTTACGGTTCGGGAAGGTGAAGTCGGATTGATTCGGGTAATTCGGGAATTGCTCATCGGCCAGGGTGAAATCGGCTTTGCTGCTTGTAGTCCCGGGTCCCTGAACGGAGGTGTTTTTCGACTGATACCATTTACTTCCGATCAGAAACACGGCGTTTTTATTACCGATTCGGTAGCGGTTCAGAAAACGGACTTCGGTTCCCCAGTTGTTGAAATCGCCGAGGATGAGGTCGCGGGGAGCGTTAGGGTCATCCTGCTGAGAAACCCGATTGGTACGAAATCCCACCGATTTTCGGGAAGCATCAAGTCCGTACACCAGAAAGCTGAGCTTGGTTTTATAGGAAAACTCGTGTTCAACATTCAGGGAGGCCAGCTTCCAGTCAACCTCAAACCAGTTACGGGTACGATTGCTGACTGTTGGGTCCCGGTAAAACTGGGCGTCAGTCAAACCGCCCGGCTGCTGGGCAAGGTAGTTCAGGTAGGTGAAGTCGAGAGCGATGTTGGTTTTCTCAGATATCTGAACATCAGAATAAAGGTATAAGTTATTGGACTCGAACCCGGAGTTTGGCCGAAAGCCATCCCCATTTTTGTAATTGTAATATCCGTAATATCCAACTTTGCCGGAGGTCCCGCTTACGCTGTTGAAGGAAGTAAATAAAGCATTGGAGCCGACCGATTGCCTGGAAGTGACTTCAACGCGTTTGTCATCGGCAGGTTTCTTCATTTTGAAGTTCACCAGCCCTCCAAACTGAGTGCCGTATTGCAGGGAGGCAGCTCCGCGAATTACCTGGATTTCAGCCAAGCCCTCAGCCGGGGGTGTATAGTAACTTTCAGGATAACCAAGTACATCGGCACTGATATCATACCCATTCTGCCGGATGTTAAAATTGGATGAACGATTGGGATCGAGGCCCCGACCGCCGATATTCAGCTGAAGGCCGGCATCATTTGACTCAAAAATGTTGAGCCCGGATATTTGTCCGTATATCTGCCGGGCGTTATTGGCTGAGGTATTCGCCACCATTTGGTCGAGAGAAATAACTTCGTTCTTCTTTCCCGCATAAATGGAAGTACCCTCAACTTCCCGGAGCCGTTTGATGGCAAAAACTTTATCTCGCTGATCTATAACAGCAATTTCGGACATTTCCTCCGAAAGCTTCTCAAGCTCAATGGTGATGGCCGCATTGTTGGCATCAGGTACAAAAGTTCGATTGATAATCTTATACCCAAGTTTGAAGAAAAACAGGTTCAGGTTACCATAAGGCAAATCCTTGATTTCGAAATAACCTTCTTCATTGGTCACATAAGATTTTCCGGCATCGTTATTGTAAATATCTACGCCTTCGATTGGTTCTCCGGTTTCTTTCTCTACAACGTAGCCGGAAAAGTTTATCTGGGCTGCTGCTGGTAGAGCAAACAATACACATAAGGCAAAAAAACTAAAGGCCTTTAATTTCATCATCAAAAGGGAGTAACCAGGTTCGGTGTTTCAGTGAGGGTTCAATTTCGGTAAGGTCCACGTTCGGGTTTACATAGCGCTGACTACTTCGTCCGTTTAAAGCCACGTAGCTGTCAACGTAGATTTTGGGGTCATCAATTCTGAGTTCTTGCCGGTAGTGGTCTTCCAGGAAGTGGGCATATTCAAGGATGAAGTCGGGTTGAAACGACATTTGTTTTTCCTGAAAGCGGGTGAGAAACTCGGTGTTGTCCACATAAAACCTTTGGCCTGAATCAGGGTTAACAACTTTGAAATTCGCATATCCGACTTTTTCCATCAGCATCACTCTCCAGGAAAACCGGTAGCCTTCTTCCGTCCAAAATAATTCGCCCGGATAAAGCAGGTATCGGAAAGGAATGAGAAGCTGGAGTACAAAGAAAACGGAAACCACTGCTAACGAAGCTTTTCGAACCCATTGTTGTGGGAATGAATACGCTTTTCCATTATCAAAAAAGGACTTTGTGATGTTAAACCATCTGGAAATATAGTCCAGTACTCGGTTATGTAGTCCGGCATCAAAAAATATGAGCGTGCTAACAATCATGATATAAGGGAACATCCCAATCGGGAAAAGTACCCGGGTTAATACATGAAAAATGACCACGAGAATAAATGCAAAAATCCGTGTTTTGCGAATCAGCAATAAAAAGGGAATGCTGAGGTCGTAGATAGCCCCGGCCCAGGCAAATGCGTAGTGTGTCCAGCTTTGCTGAAGGAGGTCGCCCAGCAATGGGATGGAATACTTGGAGGGCAGCCATATTTGTAAGGGCATTGCCTCAAACAGCCAGTCGGAATTGAGTTTGGCCAGCCCCGCATAAAAGTACACGATAAAAAGCAGAAGCTTGATCGAATCGATCGACCACTTGGGTACTTGTTGTGATCTCAGCGTTTCATTCTTCCGGGCGTCTAAGGAATAGTAGGCATGAGCCGGGAGAAAAATCATCAAAAAGCTGAGGATACTGATGAAGTAGTAGTGGTTGAGGTAGGTAGTCTTATCCATCAGCTCGATATAGGTGAAGCTGAGAAAAAAGACGAGGATCGAAAACCGATATTTATATCCCAGTGTCACAAAAATGGAACACAGCCCACAGATCACAAAAATAAGATAGGTCCAGTCTCCAAGAGGCTGAACCCATTCAAATCCGTAGTAAGAAAAGAAAAACTGTGGTTCTATATAGAGCTTTTCAATCCAGCCGTTGGCTGCAAACCGAACAATGCTGATCAGCATAAGCAGACCGAAAAAAATTCGGAAAACAGCCAGCGGAGCAGCATTGGTTGAGGTAGTCAGATATGATCGGATTGAAGAAATGCTCACTGGTTAATCACCATCGGCATCAACATAGTCCACGTTTATATTCAGCGCCTGCAGCATATCAACTTTCAGGTAAACCACATTCATCTGCAGTTCATCATAGGTGGCAAGCATGGCTGTATTGTTCGATTCAATCTGCCCTGCAAAACTTTTGTTAAGTGATGAGGCCTGCTCCCGGGCTGCATCAAATTGGTTGTTAATGAGTGTGGTAAGATCAGTTCCTTCCTTCATCGTGTTCAGATAATCAAGGTAGTCGTCAAGGCTTTCTCCGCTCTGATTGGGCTGGTTGACATGCACTCCGTTGAAAAAGTTCTGGGTGGCATCAAGGGAGGCATTAAAAAGCTCTTTAGAGAAATCACCACTGTAATAAGCTTCCACATGAGAACTCAGCGGTGAACCGGAAAACACACCGGCGGGAATGCCGATTTTGCCGGCGCGCAGATGTTTCTCGTAGTAATAGATATAGTCATTTACCATCATATCGAGTGAGGAATTGGCCCCGTTTCCGGAGTTGCTCACAAATTCATCGCGGTAGCCGGAAGTCCAGTCAGCAAGCACTTCATTAGTAAGAGAGTCGATGCGGGATGTCAGGTCGGTCAGGTACTGCCGATAGTTTTCGGCCTCAGGATGGGTGGTGTAAAAAGTCAGGATCTCGGTGTCTTCTTCGGCCAATCCATTCAATAAATAATCCAAAGCAGGAAATCCCTGGCTGTTGTTGAGCGATGGCAGTTCCAGGTTGTATGATCCGGACTCAATGTTATCCTCAATTTCGGTGGTGTCGGTCGGGTAAATATTCAGGTTGTCCCGATAGCGAAGTTCCATGGGTTTGCCGGTCTCAAACATGGAAACAGTTTGGAAAGCGAGGTAAGCTGATTCCCAGGAAGTCCGAAGTGTGAGAAGGTTGCTCGCGGTAGGAAATTCTGAAAAGGTAGCAGCATCAGTATGCAGTTGCTCGGTAGCCTCAGAAAAATTAGTATAAGACGGGATAATGATGTTATCAGCCCAGTTTACCAAAATGGCTTCCCGGTTAAAATCGTCTGCATCGGGACCGGAGGGTCCGTTATCGGTACAACTCCAAACCAATAACACAGTGAGTAATAAAAGCGAAAATTTCTTCATGGTATGTATCTTTTTAAAGCAAAAAAAGCTGACACCCGATTTCGTTCAGGTGCCAGCGAGAAAAAAATAGATTAACTATTAGTTGGCAGCTTCTTCTACAGTGAAGCTAAACTGGCCGGCAATTTCAGCAGACATGTTGTCGAGTGTTTCAGGAGTTATGTCCCAAAGTCCGTTTCCTTCTTCAAGCTGTGCAAGGAATGCGTCAACATCTGTTTTGGTAAAGTAAGGGCTGTCGGAGCCGGGCACTCGTGTAAACTGCAGGCTGTAAATAAATCCGTAAGCTTCTGACAGGTCGTGAAAAGCAGCACCGTAATCAGGTGTTTCCTCAGCAAGTATATTTTTTGCTGACTGCAGATAGTAAACAGCACGCACTCCGATAAGGATGGAAATGTTTTCACGGATGATGTCTGCTTGTTCATCGCGTACATCATATTGCCCTTCAACAATGGCAGCGCGACCTAATGCAAAAGCATCAAAAGTTTCCTGAGCAATGCCGGAGAAATCATCATCATTATCCAGGCGGGCCAGGTACTTGTTCAGAAAGCTGTCGTCTTCACCAAGGGTAGCCAGTGGATTTGCAGGATCAGCAGAGGTGCCGAAGAGGTAGCCATAAGCTTCATCCCATTTATGCTCCATATTGGTGTAATTTTTGCCTTCAGCCAGGTTTCCGTCGTTGTTGTCTTCACGGTTAGTGCCGGCGTCTAACACAGAAACACTCACATAGTTGTTGAGCATTTGGTCGGTCATCAGGGCGCCAATCAAACTTTTACCCACCAACTGATTGTATTCTAATCCTTTCCCATTTACGTAACGGGTAGAAGAACCATCGGCAATTTGTCCGGGTTGGCCGGGTGCAGCCAGCGTATTTCTATTTGGGAATACTTCCTCAACCTGAAGAGATATCCATGTTTCAAACTGATTCTTGATTTCCGCACTTACGGCTGTGTTGTTTGAAAAGAAATCGGTGGAAGCCGCTACTTTTCCTTTAATATTTTTGGTAGCAGTGTTCAGCTCAGCGCTTTCAAACGGATCTACATCGCCACCGTTTTCTGATTGGTTGCGGTACATTCGTAACAAAAGCTGTTCGGTAGAATTTTCGAAGTCCAGCATCGCCGGAAGTAATTCGTGCCCCATTTGGATACGAGTGGTTTGACCGGAGAATGACACAGTCGATTCGCCGTTTCGGGTGAATTCATAAGATGAGGGTACTTCGATTTTTGTACCGTCATTGTTGTCGCAGGAAATAAGTATAGATGAAACTAAGAATAGTGTTAAAAAGGATTTGAGTCGGAACATGTCTTGAAAAATAGATTGTTATTTTTATTTAGATCGATTCTAAGTTAAGGAGAGTTTTAAACCAAATCAAAGCTTATGTAGAATAAATCTAAATTAATTTCTCTCATACATTAAATCCCGGAACAAGTCAGGATAATTTCAATTCACTAAAGTGAATAACCCCAATCAAATACAGGAAAACGATGTTTACGAGCAGACTAATTCTTTTAATCACTGCGACCATGCTACTGTTTACAGCTTGTTCTGAAAAGACCAACAAGAATGCTGAGAATGTGGGTAAAGAAGTTGAAAATACGGTAGAATCAGCCAGGAATGATGTTCAACAAACCAGAGAGGAATTCATTGCAGAGGCGGAACGTACGCTGGAGAAAATGAATGAGGATATTTCCGAAGCCGAAGAACAGTTGAAGGAAAAGTCAGAAGAGGCTCGTGAAAAAGCAGAAGAAAAACTTGAGAAGCTTAAAGGCGAACGGGATTCCTTCAAAGAGGATTTAGCCGAGCTTCAGGAATCAGGAAAGGATAAATGGAAGGAAGTAAAAGACGAAATGCAAGACGGACTGGAAACCCTGAAGACCAAATATAATCGACTACTTGAAGACCTCCGGGTTGGATAGTTACTCTTTTTGACGAGGAGAGACCAAATCCATGGCCTGGCCGAGAATATTTTTGCTAAAATTGAGGAATTTTTCCTGATTTCCCATTGCCAGGAAGCGGAGTACATACCGCAGCTCTGCCAATAATTTGGGAGGGTTACTTACCAGCGTGTCTTCGCGAACAACTTCATCCCAGTCGATGGAGTGCTGAAATTTAACACCCGCTTTGGCCATGGTTTTTAAATACACATTCGCCATTAGCCCATATCCAATGGTGGTAGGGTGAAGCCCATCTAAACTGAAGATGCCACCTTTGTAAAGCTGTCCGTTTTTATCAAGACGAATAAAATCGGTACTGAGCTTTATGTCGCCATCCTCATCCACAAGGTGTGCGGTGCTTTCTTGTTTTAATAAGGCATCGGCCAGTCCTTTTGGTAGATCCCTAACCAGCTCCCCTCCTAAACGCCGACGAGCCAACCCGGCTACATTCTTAGCCATGGGTACTACCGACCATCCGTATTCATCGGCTACTTCCCGGATGATCTTATTGTACTCATCCATGGTTAGGTCGAGCTGAATAGCCTGATCTTTTGTTAAATGCGGATGCTTTTCAGGATCGAAATCTTCATCCCAAATCCAGAAGCGGGTGTAATAGTCAAAATATCCGAGGCGCTTGCTGGACAGGTCCGAATTCACTCCCCGGCAAACCGGTGGAATGGTTACATAGGGCAGGGTGGGTACAAAGACTCGTTTAGCGTTCAGCTTCGAGACTTTTTCTGCAAGTTTCCGGTACTGAATTTCAAAATGTTCGGGGCGATAAACCGTGTGGGTTCGTTTTCCGGGAAATACTTCCAGGTTATCATCTTCGGTCCAGATCATTTTTAAGTCGGTAATAGCCGCAATCATGTTATTGTGGCCAAGACACACAATTAGGTTCTCAATACCGCCATCATCAGCCAGTACCTTTGCATTATCAAATTGGCTTCGGGTTTGGAGTTCGTTGTCCTTCTTCAGGGCTGGATTCAAAACCAGCCGGGCAGTGGTGAATTTGGCATGCTCGGGGAGCATATCAAAAACGGTGAACCTTTCGGGGTTAGTTTGAATGTGATGCCGGCTGTTTTGCTCATTCACAACCCAGGAGTCGCTTATGTTGAACCCCCACACCGATTGATTGTGATAAGGTGAACTTCGCTCTACGGCAAGGTCTTTTAAGCCGCCTTCCCAGTATTTTTTAATCCGCTTCAGGGTTTTCAGCATGTGAGTGGCGGCGGGCAAATATTCATTCCAGGTAATTTCATCCCCGAACTCTTCCGACATTCCCCGAACCAACACTTCAAGGTTTAAGGGGATGCCGGCCTGAGCGGTAAAGCTGGGTTGGTCAAAATCGGGTGTTGGTTCAATGCAGCGATGCAGAAAAGAAGGAAAATTAACATCGGTGCGGTAAATACCACCGTTGTTAAACCCCTGCGAAAGGCTGTCTCCAATAACGACCAGTTTGTGCTTGGCTTCTTTTTTATTCCAGAACATGCATTTTGCCATTAAATCTCAAAAACAAAAAAAGATAGCTAAGTGAAGGGTGAATACAAATATGAGTCATGAGTAGTGAGTAGTGAGGAAAAATACTCATCACTCACTACTCAAACCTCACAACTATTTATCACGAACATGCCTATTTTGTGTTTTGTTATCAGAGGCAAATCAAATTAACAGACTATGTCAGATAAAAACAGACTGGAACTATTCAGAGAAAAAAGAGCCGAGCAGAACGAGAAAGTGATGGACCTGGATCATCTGGGCATCAAGCGCTTTTTCAATATGGACACCAATACCTATCGTGACGGAGCCCTTTCCACTCAAACCAAAGAACTGCTGGGTCTGGTGGCCTCATCGGTGTTGCGCTGCAACGACTGTATCGACTATCACCTGGAGCAGTGTGCCAAAGCCGGTTCAACCAAAGCCGAAATTGTTGATGCATTAAATGTGGCCTTAATTGTAGGTGGGAGTATTGTAATTCCACATCTCCGGCATGCAGCCGACACGCTGGATTTTCTGGAGGAAGAGGGGACTTTAAAAACAGAGTAAAGTTTAGAACTCTTCTTGAAGAATTTTTCTAATCTAGAGCTTCAAATTCCATCGGATCAGGATGCAGAAATTCCAGGTCAAATCTGTTTATCAGCTTTTTGGATGAAACGGTTTTCCCATCGGCTCCGCCTTCAACAAAGGTAGGTTTTTTAAGTCCCAGTCGCTCCGCAACAACAGTGTAAATCTCGGATCGACTCGGATGCGAACCTGAACACACATTGTATATTTCCCCACGAATATTTTCAGAAATAATTTTTTGGGTAACCTGGATGACATCCTCACGATGAACAAGGTTCACCGGGGCATCGCCGTCAGCAATGTCGGTTCGGCCGGCCATATATTTTGCAGGATGACGGTCTTCTCCATACAACCCGCATAGGCGCAGTATGACGGCCTCAGGAATATACTCAAGCAGCTCACCTTCAGCAGCTATCATGGTATTCTTACTGTTGCGGTCCGGCACAGCATCTGTTTCTTTTACTTCATTAGTTGCATTTCCATAGGCGGATGTGGAACTATACATCAGCACCTGTACGTTTCTTTCAGCCAGAACCTGAGAAAGTTGTCCGATAACGGTTGGGTATTCATCACGGTTTTCTCCTCGTCCCGGAGAAATGGAGATGAGCACTGAATCAACTTCAGGTAAACGAATTTCAGATAGGGATTTGGCAGGTAGTTCTAATTTTACCGGCTTGATGCCCGCTTCATTTAATTCGGAGAAATTAGAGGAAGACCGGGTAGTTCCATAAACGGTGAATCCGTCATTGATAAGTTTTTCACCTAATTTTTTTCCCACCCAACCGCAGCCAACAATTAATACAGAGCTGTTTTTATCGGAATTCATACTTTCTTCACATTAAATAAAGTTATTGCTTAACTGTACACTAAACATAGATCAAATTCAGGCATGGCACAATCGAACACTGGAATTTTATTGGTTAACCTCGGATCACCCGATAGTTATGAACCCGCAGACTTAAAAGTGTATCTGAGAGAGTTTTTAACAGACAAACGTGTAATCGACTTCCCGGCTCCCATCCGTAAAACCATTGTAGAAGCTTTTATTTTACCCTTTCGCCCCAAAGAATCGGGTGAGGCCTATGAATTGATATGGTGGGATGAAGGTTCGCCCCTGATCGTAATTACCCAGCGGGTGATTGATAAGCTTAAGCAGCGGTTGGGTGATGATATCCCTGTTTCGATGGGAATGAGATATGGAAACCCATCCATAGAAGCAGGTTTTGATGAATTGATGGAAAAGAACCCCAATCTGGATCGCGTGTTCTTAATTCCGCTTTATCCGCAATATGCGATGGCCACAACCGAAACCGTGATCGAGAAAGCCAAAGAAGTTTGGCAGAGTAAGTATCCCAACCTGCAGGTAGAGTTTAAGGATGCTTTCTATGACGATCCGGATTATGTGAAAGCGCTGGGTGAAAGTATTCGTCCATATATTGATGAGCATGATATCGATCACCTGCTGTTTTCCTATCATGGCGTGCCGGAGCGGCAAATTAAGAAGCGGGACATCACCGGCGATCACTGCCTGAAGTGCGAAGACTGCTGTAACGTCAACTCACCGGCGCATACCTTTTGCTACCGCCATCAGGATTTAATGACTACGAAGAATGCTGCCGAGTATCTGGATTTGGATAGCAGGGACTTTACTTATAGCACGGCTTTTCAGTCGAAATTGGGAATCGACCCCTGGCTTACCCCGGCCACCGATGCCGAACTGGTACGACTTGCAGAGGAAGAAGGCGTGAAGAAAGTAGCGGTTTGCTGTCCGGCTTTTATTTCAGACTGTATCGAGACGCTGGAGGAGATTGGTATCCGCGGTAAGGAAGACTTTGTGGAAGCCGGAGGAGAAGATTTAATCCTGATTCCTTGTGTAAACGATAGTGACCTCTGGATAGACACACTTGAAAAATGGTGCGCAGAAAAGCTTAAGGTGAAAAAGGTAGAGGCGGCTTGAGTGACTTAACTTCACAGGAAGTTATTATTCTGGGTGGAGGCATTTCGGGGCTTTCTGTGGCCTGGTTTCTTCACCAAAAAGGAATTCCGTTCAAGCTATTCGAAAAGCAGGCTGAAACCGGGGGGGTTATAACCTCCAAAATGGCTAATGGATCGGTATTGGATTTCGGGCCTAATTCCCTGCGCGATCGAAATGGCCAAATTCGAAAATTGGCTAAACACTTAGAGCTTACAGATGACCTGATCCAAATTTCAGAAGCCTTTAAAACGCGCTTTATAGTTAGAGATCGGACGCTTGAAGCATTGTCGCCAAGTTTAAGCTCTCTTATTTCTACAAAGATTTTATCTCCTAAAGGAAAGCTTCGGCTGCTTAAAGAGCCGTTTATCGGGGAAAGATCAGGCGGGGATGAAAGTATCGGGGATTTTTTGGAGCGGAGAATCGGCAAAGAAGCCGTGGATTACCTGGTGGACCCGGTGTTTTCGGGCATCTATGCCGGCAATATCTATCGGATGAGTAAAAAATCGGTGCTGCCCAAACTTTCGGAATATGAGCAGGATTACGGCTCCATTGCCTGGGGAGCCATTCGTTCAAAAAAAGAGAGCAAAACGGTAAAACCGATGGTGCTTTCCTTTAAAAAAGGAGTCCAGCAGCTGACGAACGCCCTCACCGAAAGAATTTCAGATCATATCATATATGATGAAGTGAAAATGTTGGAGAAGACCGAATCAGGGTACAGGGTTATGACGGAGGAAGATGAATACACTTCAAAAAATATTATCTCTTGTATCCCTGCGTACAGTTTAGGGCATATGCTGGGTGGATTTGAACCGGAGCTTTCTGCCGAACTTGTTGACATTGATTATGCCCCGATGCTATCCACCCAGGTACTCTTCAAAGCATCTGATATCAATACAGAACCAGAAGGCTTCGGATTTTTGGTGCCAAGAAAAGAGCGCATCAGACTGCTGGGTGCCATTTGGAAATCAAGTATCTTCCCCGAACTGACGGCCGACGGATATTTTCATGCTACCCTGATGACCGGTGGAGCTCACGACCGGGGAATATTAACCGAGCCGGTAGAAGATGTGGAAGAAGAAGTTTTGAAAGAGTTTCGTGAGCTGATGGAGACAGATGCTTCCCCTGCCTTCATTAAATCTTACCTCTGGAAAAAGGCCATTCCCCAATTTGATGTTGGTTACGAGCAGAAAAAACAAAAGCTTCAACAATTTGAAACTGAAAACCCCGGCCTGCATTTAGGCGGTAATTACCGCTGGGGCGTTTCCGTGCCGGATTGCATTCAGGGAGCGGAAGAATTGGTTGAAGAAGTTACCGCTTAGTTATAAGTCTTTTGGGATAATCTCTATGCTCATTGGCAGGTGGTCTGCTGCCATATTCATTGAGTCAGGCGAAAAGTAGTAATTCACAATCACAGTATCCCCTGCAACTTCACTCTTCATGTTGTTATTGGGAAGGATGTGATCAATACGCCAGAAGGCAGAATCAGCCGGGTGAGAGAACACTCCGGTTCCGGCCAAAGGATCTACGAATTCAACGGATGAACCGGTTCCCAGAAAAGCTTGGAATTCATCACTGTCTGGTGCGCTGTTGAAATCACCCACAGCCAGAATATTTTCATCGGGATTAAGCGCCAACAGTTGATTGTAGTGTGCACGCAAAAGATTGATTTGTCCGAGTCGCCAATTCTCATTTCGGTCACCACGGCCCGCTTTCAGATGTACCCCGGTTAAATAAAATGAATAGTCCGGGTTCACCAACACTTCTGTGGTCCACATACGATTGTTGGTAAATGCCTGTGAGGCAGGATTGCCCTCATCATCTACTTGTTCAATAATCGGCGTATTTGTTGTGGCATAGCTGTGAAAAAGGCCAAAAGGAATTCGGCTCATCACCACTACATTCATATACCAATCGTTGCTCTCGTGGCCGGCAAAAACCTGATATCCTAACTCCGGAAAATGTTCTTCAGCTAATTGTTGAGCATAGCTGTCACTTTCAAATTCCTGAAGAACCACAATATCGGCATCCGCTTTTTTAATGATCTCAACGAATAATTTCCGCCGCTCTTCCATATTGTCAGGTGGATTATTCTCCCGTCTGTTGTCTATGTAAGGATTATCCATATCATCAACAAAATGTTCCACATTCCAGGACAATACTTTTACCGTATCAAAATCAGAAGCCTGATACCAGTCCGGCGTGGCCATTGCTTGAGGAAATGAGTTAGAGGTAGGCTCTTCTTTTTGCTGTTGAATGGTACAAGCTGAAGTAATAAGAATGAGAATCAGTAAAAGCAGGCGCATATCTTTTTTTAATAAGATGGTAGGGGTTTTAATGTTATGGAACTTTTAAAGTTTGTGATGGAATTGTGAGGATCAACATCTGAGCTAAAGAACTCAGGTATAGGTAAAGTACGGTTATTTAATTTTGCATTCCCGCCTCCAAAACCGATATTCGGGCTCTTCAACCACTTAAAACATTTTTATGCCTGAGAAATCTTCAAAAGGACTTTTAGCATGGGCTATATATGACTGGGCCAATTCGGCTTATTTCGTGATGATTCAAACCTTTGTGTTTGCCGCCTATTTTGCCCAATCCATAGCCGAAAATGAAACCTCAGGCACGGCATTGTGGGGAAATATGATCGGGTTGGCTGGTTTTGTCATAGCTATTTCAGCTCCTTTTTTAGGATCTATTGCTGATGAGGGGGGACGACGTAAGCCCTGGATTGCTTTTTTTACCACCCTTTGTGTAATCGGTTGCAGCATGTTATGGTTTGCCGAGCCCAGCTCTGATTTCATCTGGTTTGCCCTTTCAATGGCTTTCATTGCTACACTTGGAGCCGAGCTCTCATTCATTTTTTATAATGCCATGCTGCCTGATTTAACCACCAGTTTAACCATTGGCAAATGGTCGGGCTGGGGCTGGGCCATGGGGTATGCCGGCGGACTGGTTTGCCTGATTATAGGGTACTTCGGTTTTGTGGAATACGGTGCCGATGTATTTGGGTTGGATGAAGGCTCTCTGCAGAATGTAAGAATCACTTTTCTGTTCACCGGCTTGTGGTATGCTGTTTTTAGTCTCCCCATGTTTTTTAAAACGGAAGACGTTCCTTCAAAAAATAAAAGAATGTCGGTGGCGGTAAAGGATGGGATGAAGGAACTCAAAAATGGGATTGCCATGCTTAAAGAGGAGCCGAATATCTGGAAGTTTTTATTGGCACGCTTGTTTTATAATGATGGCCTTGCCACTATTTTTGCGATGGGGGGAGTGTATGCCGCCGGAACCTTCGGTTTTGACACCGGTCAGATCTTTATGTTCGGTATCGCTCTCAACGTAACGGCCGGACTGGGTGCTTTCGGGTTTTCCTGGCTGGATGATATTAGTGGTAGTAAAAACACAATCGTGTGGTCGTTGGTGGGGTTGATTGTGCCGGTGGTGGCCGTTCTTTTTGTGGAAGCGGAGACCTGGTTTTGGGTGTGGGGGTTGTTGCTTGGAATATTCGTGGGTCCCGTGCAGGCATCAAGCCGGACATTTATGGGAAGACTTGCCCCGCAAGATAAAAGAAATCAAATGTATGGGCTGTTTGCATTGTCTGGAAAAGTAACCACTTTTGCCGGTCCTATTATGGTAGGTTGGATCACCTTGTTGATGGATAACCAGAGGTGGGGAATGAGTGCTATATTGTTGCTTTTGGTTGTGGGATTAGCGTTAATGTTAGGTGTGGATGAGGTTAAGGGAACAACCCGGGAAGAAGTGCCTATAATCCAGAATTAAAGAAAACAATGTATTTATCTGCTTATTTATTAAATTAACGCAGATTTTAATACTGTATAGAACTAAGCAGTACTATTTAAAAAAGCAGGTGCTTAACTAATTTTATATAGCACCGTTAATCGAAACTAAATCTTAAGGAGTACAACACATGAGTAGAATGGACGATATCAACAACGTAGTAGAAGAACTGCAAGTTGACATGAAGAAATTTTATGAGAAAGGAAACAAAGCTGCCGGAACACGTGCCCGCAAGAGTCTAATGACTCTAAAAAAGCTTTCTCATGAAATCCGTCAGGAAATTCAGGAAAAGAAAAACGCTATGTAATTTCCTTTACCAATTTTAAAAGAAAAGCCACCATTGTGTGGCTTTTTCTATTTTTAGGAACATTTATCCATTTATCTTTTTTATTATCAGGCTGAAATTAATGCTTCAATCATTCAGTGCATGAATCAAGAGCCCGCTACCCGAATCCATAAAAATGCCATCAAAGCCTGGACGGTAAATGCTTTGCTATTTGGATTGTTTTGGTTTACCCCCTCTATTATTCAATTGGCTCTTGCTATAAATCACAACTTAGGTATCGGCACGCCATGGTATCATGGTATAGACTGGCTTCTGTTTGGTTCTATATTTCTTGCTTCCCTGATCTTTTATTTGTTAACCGGAGTGCTGCTCCCCAATATTCGTTGGAAGCGATGGAAGTATAATGTTTCCGAAAAAGAAATCGACATGCTACGGGGTATTATCATTAAAAAAAGAACGCTCGTTCCCATTAACCGGGTTCAGCACGTGGATACCAAGCAAGGCCCTGTTTATCGGAAATTCGGGTTGTCGTCGGTCACCATATCCACAGCAGCAACCACGCATGAAATTCCTGCTCTTGACGATGATACTGCAGACGAGCTCCGCACCAAGATTTCTACACTTGTACGGAAGGTGAAAGATGATGTCTGAGTTTAAGCGGCAACATCCCATTGCAGCAGTAACAAGGGTGATAGAAAGTATAAAACAGAATTTCATCACCATTGTTATTCTGCTTTTCATCGGTACCTCTAATACCGAAGGATATTTTATTTACTTCCTGCTGGGTGGTATTGCCATTACGCTTGTAAGCGGGGTGTTGAGTTGGGTGGTGTTTCGGTATCGGGTACACGAAGATGAGCTTCAGATTAAAAAAGGAGTGCTCGTAAAAAGTAATATGTACCTCTCTAAAGACCGCATACAGGTGATCGATATAACCGAGGGCTTGCTGCAGCGAATGTTTGGGTTGGTTAAAGTGGAAGTTAAAACAGCCGGAGGAGGTACCGAAACGGCTACAATCAGTGCTATTTCGCGTGGTGATGCAGAAGCTTTGCGGTCTGAACTTCGTAAAAAACGGTCCGCCAATGGTGAAGGAGAGGAAGAAGCTGAAGAGGTTTATGAAGAAGAAGAGGAAGTGCAGGGGCGGTGGCAATTGTCCACCAAGGATTTGGTTTTTGCTGCTTTTACCTCCGGCAATTTTGGCCTGATTGCTTCCATACTGGGTGCGGTTTCTGGTCAGATGGATGAGTTTATAAACGAGGAAACCATAGAATATGTATATGAAGCTCTTCCCGGATACAGCGATGTCACCCTGATCGTTGGTATCGTCATAGCTATTATTGTGATATCGTGGGCGCTGTCGTTTCTTGGGGTGATTTTTAAGTACTCAGACTTCCAACTCGAAAAAACCTCCAAGGAACTCATTATCACCAGCGGATTGGTAGAGAGAAAGCATATTACGGTTCCTTTTGACCGCATCCAGGCCGTGCGGTTTGTAGAGGGCGTTATTCGTCAGCCTTTTGGATATGGGATGCTGTACGTGGAAAGTGCCGGCTTCGATCAAACCCAGAAAGGGCGATCTATTGTGCTTGTCCCTTTTATCGCATCTTCAAATATCAGCAATTTTCTGGCAGAATTTCTTGAAGAATACAAAGAGCCGGAATACCAAATCAGGCCTCCCGGAAATACATTATGGAGATACATCCGGCGCCCAAATTATTTTGTGTTGCCGCTGATTCCGATTGCCTGGTACCTGATGGAGTACGGGTGGCTTTCGTTGCTGATAATTCCGCTTTTGGGATATTTAGGTTGGATGAGATATCAGGATGCAGCCCTTGGGCTTGGAGATAAAATCCTAAGAATGCGTTACCGGGTAGTGTCGCGCACAACCGCTATTGTGAAAAAGAACCGGATTCAAAATGCGGAGACCAGCCAAAATCCTTTCCAGGAGAATAAAGACATTCAGAACCTGACGGTGACGGCGGCATCAGGGGCCGGAGGTATGGGTTTTGAGACGGCTGACCTTAGTTCGCGGGATACTTTAAAAGTGTTAAAATGGCTGATGAATGAACCTATTGAGGAAGAGGAAACCGAAGTCAGTTACCCAGCTCAAACTGAATAATAAAGCGTGTCCTTTCTCCGCTTTCGATCTTCAGCGTTCCGTTTACCCTCTTAATTAGGACCCTGATCAGTGTCATGCCGAGTGAATCGCTTTGATCCGGATCAAAATCTTCGGCTATGCTGTCGCCATTATTCTCAACGACTAATTCCATACCCGACCCGCTTTTCTCCAGTGAAATCCTGATGACACCTTCTTTATGATCTTTAAAAGCATGTTTGAAGGCATTATTGATTAGCTCATTGAGAATGAGTCCGATAGGTATTGCTTCATCCAGATCAATTTCAAAAGGAACCACGTCCAGTTGAATCTCAATATTCTTTTTGTCGCTTGTGTAAGCATTCTTTATTTCCTCCGATAATTCCCGGATATACGCATCCAGCGGAATATTGGAAAGGGTAGAGGACTCATACAGCTTCTCGTGTACCTTGGCAATTGATTTGATGCGCGCCTGGCTGGAAGACAACAAGTCTTCAACGTCCTGGCTAACGTTATCTTTTTGAAGCTCCAGCAGGCTCGAAATAATAGCCAGGTTATTTTTCACCCGGTGATGTATTTCCTGTAACAGAACCTCTTTCTCTTTAAGCGACTCCTTAATTTGTTTGTCTTGTTTTTTCTGTGTTGAGATATCCCGTACGCTTCCGATAATAGCCTCGGGTTTGCCATCAGAGCCGCGAACCAGTGTTCGTACATTACTGACCCATTTCCAGTTTCCTGAGCTGTCTTTAAGCCGGAACTCAACGAAAGGGAGGAATTCGTTGTCTTCAATATGGTCATACTTTTCTACAACCTGCTGAATGCGCTCCCGGTCTTTGGGGTGCATTTTTGAGAAAATGAACGAGATTCCGCCATCCAGAAATTCCTCAGGTTTATAACCCAACATGGAGGTTAAGGCCGGGCTTACGTATTTGTACTCCCTGTCTTCCAAATTCATTTTGTAAAGTACGTCTTTGGAGTTGGAAAGCACCTGCTTGAACCGTTCTTCACTCTCCCTGAGGGTTTTCATCCAAACCCTTGTACTGTTCAGAAAGCGGTAAACCAGCCAAATGCCGATTCCAATAAGCATAAGCCCAAGGGTTATCACGCTCCAGCGCAAAACAGAGTTGACAAGACGAGCCAGATCACCCATTGCAGCCGAGAACCGAACTTCTAGGTCGGTGAATTCATGATCCATTTTTTCGATCCGTGTAACCCATTCTGTTTTTTGTCCTAAACTAATTTCAGGTGACTGTATCTGAGTTCGAATGGAATCTCCAAAGTGTATGAGGTCGGTAATTTTTTCATCAGCCTCCGTCCATATGTCAATGGCAGTTTGAACTTGTGGAGTCCAGCTAAACCTTCGGAATACATTAATCATATGCGGAATGTCTTCAGGGTGGTTTTTCCCCTTGATAAATCCATCATATGCTTTTTGATAATTGTAATCGTTTTTCAGCAGCTCTTCTCGGGCAGTGCGGTCACCAAGGTTTACACGCAATGCGCTCTTAAAGTGATTAAACTCCTCTTCGTTTTCCGTGATGATATAGTTGGTGAGATGGATAACAGACTCTTTTTGAGCTTTGGTCCACATACCTTCCCCACCAACATACCCGCGTACACCGGATGTGGTATTAATGGAGATGTTAACGATAAGGATTAGTAGTATAGCACAGACAATGCCGAACGCAAAAAGAGCAACAACTTTCTGATCTACATCCGGGCGCTTTTTACCATTCTCTAAAGCCATAAGTGCTTAATATTATTGTGTTATAAAATACCAACACAAGTAGTAAACCATAAAAAAATTAACGCATCAGTTTTTTGTATTTAATGCGGTGAGGCTGGTCATCGGTAATGCCGAGCCTCTGTTTACGATTCTCTTCGTATTCTTCATAATTTCCTTCAAACCAATACACCTGGCTGTTTCCTTCAAATGCTAAAATATGAGTAGCAATTCGATCGAGGAACCATCTATCGTGAGATATGACGACAGCACAGCCGGCAAATTCCAGTAAAGCCTCTTCGAGGGCTCGCAATGTATTTACATCGAGATCATTAGTAGGTTCATCAAGAAGTAGCACATTGGCGCCTTCCTTCAGCATTTTTGCAAGGTGAACACGATTGCGTTCACCACCGGAAAGTTCGGTTACTTTTTTCTGTTGATCGCTTCCGCTGAAGTTGAAACGGGCTACATAGGCACGTGAATTCACTTCCCGGTTGCCCAGCTGAATAGTGTCTTGCCCGCCCGAGATTTCTTCCCAAATTGTTTTAGAAGGATCAAGAGGTCTCTTCTGGTCTATATAGCCAAGCTTTACGGTATCTCCGGTTACCAACTTTCCGCTGTCGGGTTCTTCTTGTCCGGTTATCATTTTAAATAAGGTGGTTTTACCGGCACCATTTGGACCGATCACTCCAACAATACCCCCGGGAGGCAACTTGAAGTTCATGTCTTCAATCAGCAGGCGTTCTTCAAACCCTTTGGTCACATGATCAGCAACAATCACCTTATCGCCAAGGCGCGGACCGGCGGGGATGAAAATCTCCATGTCATCACGGCGTTTTTCGTGCTCCTCAGAAAGTAATTCCTCGTATTTGTTGATACGGGCTTTACTCTTGGCGCGTCGTCCTTTAGGGTTCTGACGAATCCAGTCCAGCTCCTGCTTAAGTGTTTTTTGACGTTTGGATTCTTCTTTCTCTTCCTGCTCCAGTCGTTTGGATTTTTGTTCCAGCCACGAGCTGTAATTGCCTTCAAACGGAATCCCTTCGCCGCGATCCAGCTCAAGAATCCAGCCGGCCACATTGTCAAGAAAGTAACGGTCGTGAGTTACGGCAATAACAGTTCCTTCATAGCGATCCAGATGTTGTTCAAGCCAGCCAACGGATTCAGCGTCCAGGTGGTTGGTCGGCTCATCCAGTAACAAGACATCAGGTTTTTTAAGCAGTAAGCGACAAAGGGCAACACGGCGGGCTTCGCCACCGGAAAGCACCTCTACGGAAGTATCGCCGGGAGGGCACCGAAGGGCGTCCATCGCTTGTTCCAGCTTACTGTCGATATCCCAGGCTTCAACCTGATCAATTTTTTCCTGCAGCTTAGATTGCCTTTCAATCAATTTCTCAAAGTCAGCATCAGGATCACTGAAAGCAGCATTCACTTCTTCATATTCTTTAAGCAGGTCCATGGTTTCCTGCACTCCTTCTTCCACAATTTCCTTTACGGTTTTGGAAGGATCCAGCTTGGGCTCCTGCGACAGATACCCAAAAGTAATTCCTTTCTGAATGCTGATATCGCCCTGGTAGTTTTGGTCTTTCCCGGCAATAATTCGCAGTAGGGTGGACTTACCTGCACCGTTTAAACCCAGCACGCCGATTTTAGCTCCATAAAAGAAGGAGAGGTAGATATCTTTAAGTACCGTTTTGTTGGGTTTGTAAGTTTTGCTTACCCCAACCATAGAAAAAATGATCTTATTGTCGCTCAATGAAATACGTATTTATTAGAATTAATAAGATGTAAAAGGTACGAAATGCGCATTGATTTTTTGAACACCTTTCGAAATTAACTTTTGCCGGAAACCCGAAAATTTTGAAATAGTAACAAATGAAAAAGGCATCGACTTTATTATCGATGCCTCTGGAAAATACTTTAGTAAAAAATTTTACCCGAGTGCTACATCTAATACCATCATCACCACAAAGCCAACCATTACACCTAAAGTAGCCAGGTCAGCATTTCCGTGAAGCTGACTTTCCGGGATCAATTCCTCTACCACTACATAGATCATGGCGCCGGCGGCAAATGCGAGTGCATAAGGGAGGATAGGCGTGATGAAAATTACGGCCGCAGCTCCAATCACAGCAGAAACCGGCTCTACAATACCGGAGAGCTGTCCATAGTTGAAACTTTTTAATCGGCTCAGTCCATCACGACGAAGTGGCATGGAGATGGCAATTCCTTCCGGGAAGTTTTGAATACCAATACCAATAGCCAGCGTAATAGCTCCGGCCACTGTTGCCCCGCCAACCATATCTAGGCCGAGGCTAGCTGCTCCAAAAAGAACTCCAATAGCTAAACCTTCCGGTATGTTATGCAGGGTAATGGCTAACACAAGCAGGGTGGCTCGTTTCCATTTTGTGTCCACACCTTCCGCTTCATCACGTGGTAATCCAATGTGCAGGTGGGGGACATAGGCATCACAAATTCTCAGGAAGACCCCGCCAAGTAAAAAACCAATGGCTGCAGGAACCCAGCCAATCATACCCTGTGCTTCGGCCAGTTCAATTCCGGGTATAATTAATGACCACACACTCGCTGCAATCATAACCCCGGCAGCGAAGCCCATCATACCATCCAATAGTTTGTAGTTTATGCCTTTCGTGAAAAAAACAAGAGCCGCTCCAAGCGATGTTACACCCCAGGTAAATAACCCGCCCATTAAGGCTTGTACAATAGGGTTCAGCTCAAAAAACCAGTTTGGTAAGAATTCCATATTTTTTTGTTTTGAATATAACAATTTGCTTCGACTTACTAAAAATTTAGTGAAGGCTAATATTTATGTTAAATAATTTTCAGATTAAAGGATTCATAATTTTACTACCTTATCGGTCGAACTACGACAATCAAGCATGAGTAACGATATTTTAGCCTTTAAAGAACCAATCCGGGAAGGGTTGATCCGCATACTTTTGCGAATCGGCGATATAGAATGTGAAGTTGAGAATGATGCACCTGATTTCGTAGATCCACTCGAAGATCACCCTGCCTTAACGGTTACACCCGAAGCGGACCTTAAAGATATTACCGATGCCTTTGTGGACAGTTACCCACTGGTGTTGAATAAGAGAAAGTCCAAAGAGGATAAAATAGTGTGGAATTTACCAGGGGGCGGTATTTGGTTTGATATGGAAATGGATAACGTGAAGGATGTATGGCTTACGGAATTCAGCTTTTTTATTGAGAGTGAAAAGCCCCGATATCTTGCGTATTACATTCGTGATGTCGAACATAACATAGAGTGGCTGCAACCGGATGCCCAATCCGGAGAAATCCGGTCTTTGAGTACCTTCAAAAAGAAATTCACGCCTCCGCCGGTATCGGAGCGGAATGTGTACTCAGGGGGTGAAATTCTGAAATGTGCCGATATGCTCGGCCGCGCCATCAAGAAAATTGACATGCGCACGCAAGAGGCTCTGGTCAGGTTTAATACCGAAAAAGGAAACCTGGAACCGCTGCTCATCGGGATGGCCGAAAAGCTTGGATATACGATAAAATCTCTCGACAAAGAAGTGATCGAACGTGAGGGTGAGAAGGGCAGAAGCGTTAGCCATTCTATTTCATTGCAATAAAAAACCCGGCACTTTTGGGAAGTCACCGGGTTTAAATGCTAACAGAGAAATCCGAAGTACTAACCCTCCTGTTTCCAGAAGATAATGCCTCCGGCTTGTTTACCGGTCTCTACTATATCAACACGTTCTAAGGTTTTCAGGTTAATGATATCAACAGAGCCGGGTTCGCCACCTATGCCTTCAACCGAAATAAATGCATAATTGTTATCGGTTGAAATAGCTACACCGTGGCTTACTTTTCGGCTGTTTTTAATTTTTGCCAGTTCCTTGCCGGAGCTCAAATCCCAAACACCGGTTGCTCCTTCTCCTTTATATGTTACCACTAACAGCTTACCATCGTGGCTGACTTCGAGGTTGTACGGTGCTTTTCCGGTTTTCCATCGCTTGGTTACTTCCCATTTGTTGGTGTTGATCTCGAGAACCTCATCGGAGCCGTTGGCTGCAACGTACACCAGGGGTTTTGTTGGATGAGGATCGGCCCAGGTGGGTTTTTCAACCGGTTTATGCATCATCTCACCATGATTCATCCCAGAGTGATCCATATCGGCCGACATTTTTCCACTCATTTTTTTGCCGGATAGCTTGAGTTTTCTCTGTACTTCAAGCGCTTCGGTATCAATTTCAATCAGTTCGTCAGTCATCATAGATACATGATACTGCCGGGTCCCTGAACTGTTAATACGTGAACCATGAGGCATAATGCCGGTTTCGATATCCGAAAGCCGGGTCATTGATTCAGGCTCAACCACTGAAACGGTACTGGGTTCCATATCTCCGTGGAGGTTGAAATTAACCACATAAAGCAACCCCGTAGTTGAGGAAATATCCATACTGGCCGGAAACAAGCCCAGTTCGACTTCTCCAATAAACTCGTTGGTTCCGGTTTCGAACTTCCAGAGTTTACCGTAGGGCATTCCGTGGGCAATGCTTACAAACCAATGCTCTCCATCCGGGGAGACGGTGAGACCGTGCGGCCCTTCGTTTTCCTGAGGCCAGGTACCCACCCTTATGGTTTCTGCAATTTCACCCTTCTGAGTTTCACCGTCGAAATGTACCAGATGAACTTCATCGTCTGATTCTGCGGCTACATACACATAATAGTCTTGAGCATAGGAATTGGAGGTTCCCCAAAAAAGGAAGACTCCAACACACAGTGCAAATAAAGCTCTCTTAAAACTCATAGTCTTGATGATTGTTGTTTAGTTGGTTCCCTGCTGAGGTTTATCAACCAGTTTTATAGCCCATAATCCTGAGTTCCAGTCAGAGATGAAAATATGGCCTTTGTATGGTTGTGGCCCCCAGGTGAAGGGTGCGTTTGGTACCAGTGCATCGGGGTGAGTGGGCTCAAACTTGGCAATCTCTCGTCCCTGATCGTACAGGTTACCCATCAGCTCTCCGGAAATATCAACGATGCGAAGGCCAGCGTTGTAGTAAGCCACAAAAAGCAGATCGTCAACTACCCAAAAGTTATGCGTTCCTGCTTCAGGAACCTGGTAACGAGCCACCTCAGTAGGTTGGTCCCAGCCGTCAAATTTGATAAAGTGAATCCACCCGGCGGCTGCAACCGGATTGCTTCTGGAAGGAAGTCCGTTCGGGAAAGCCTCATCACCGGCAATCACATAAAAATTACCTGTTGATTTACTTTTGAATGGGAATGCGGCATGATTCCATCCACTTGGATAGGCATAGCTTCCCAACTGAACAGGATTTTCGGGAGATCCTCCGGCGGTTCCCATTTCTCCTTCCTGGGCACCAATATCAACAGCTACCACACCATCACTCCAGTTGGAGGAATAGGCAATTCCGTCTTCAATCCAAACATCGTGGATCGAGTGTCCGGGGGTGTCAAGCTCAAAACGACCAACCGTCTGTGGGTTTTCCGGGTCTTCAATATTAATGATATCGTAACGGCGGCCGTTATTCACAGCATATACGTGGTCTTCGTAAATAAAAGCATTGTGCACACCGCCGGTCAGTCCTTCATTATACTCAGACAGGACTTTTACATCCCGGGGATTACTTACATCCAGAACCACCATTCCGTTTTTACGATTTGAAGCACCTTCACGAGTGATTACTCCAATGGTTCCGTCTTCAGAAATTTTCACGTCATTAACGGTGCGGGCATCCACGCGTACAGTATCGATAGGTGTGATATTAGCCGGATCGGTTACATCCCAGAAATAGGCATCGCCGCTGGCTCCCCATGTTCCTGTGATGGCATAGTCTCTGCCGTCCACACCTTCCCAAACCCAAAGGTCGGATGTATGAACATCGAGTACTTCTCCATGTCCTACAACTTCAATATCCTGTTGAACATTGCGGTCTTTAACGCGAACAATTTGCTCTTCAAATACATCTCCGGAGCGAGCGGTGAGGGTAAAGATGCCCGGCTTGTTGGCTACAAATTTTCCATTCTGAGAAACCTGTCCTTCGGCACCTTGCCCCAGGTTATCGTCTGGCTGAGCGGTGTAAGAATAGGTGATCGGAGCATCTACTTCCTTATCGTTATTGCCGAGTGCTTTAGCGTCAAAGGTGATCACATCTCCGGTTCGGACTTCAGTTTCGGTATTACCAATGGTGATGGAAGCAGTAGGATTCTGCTTCACAGTTACATTAAGTGTGGCTTTTTTACCTTCAGACTCAGCCGTGATTTTAGCTTTACCGGGCTTTTGAGCTACCAGTTTGCCGTGGCTTACCATAGCTACCGATTGGTTGTCGCTGGAGATCTTCAGGTCCGGATTTTCGCGAATCAGGTCCATCGCATCAATCACATGTACATTCAAATCGATGGTTGTTTTGGAGTAGATGTTTTCAGGTACATCCACAAATTCTACCTTGGCAATAGGCGGATACGGAACATTGATCTCGAACTGCTTAATCACACGCTGATCCCGCGGGCCAGACCGCAGAACAATAGCGGAATATGTGCCTGGTTTGTTGGCTTTTACAAGTCCGCTTCTGGATACTTCCAGATCCCGGCCGTTGCGGGAATAAAACAGAAGAGTGTCGGGAAGGGCTTCACCGTCTTCGGTCATCAAAGTGGCTTTAAGTTGAAGTTCATCCCCAACTTTTACTTCAACGGGATCAGGTTCGATTACAATTTTTAAAGAGCTTGCATCCTGCGCAAAAAGAGAGGTGCTACCAATAAGCAGGATGGAGGCTAAAATTTTTAATGCTTTTGCCATGTCAGGTAAAATTAGTTAATAGATAAGGGGTTTTTATTAAGACCTGTAATAAATCAAAAAAAAGTGAGAAATGAACTATTTGTCGCCCTAAAGTCTGCTCTTTTGAGCTCATTTTTCCTTATTTTACAGAATCCTGTTTTTCGATATGACAAAGGAATTTTATTCTTGTCATTCGTTGTTCCTACCAACCAAAACCAACTCATTTTTTCTTACATAGATGGACATTAATTTCGAGAAAGAAGTATTTGCCCGCCGCCACAACGGACCCACTCAGGAATCAACCCAAAAAATGCTGGAGGTCATCAAAGCCGATTCTGTTGATAAGCTGATTGATGAAACCATCCCCGAAGGTATTCGCTTAGACAAACCGATGGATCTTCCCGGGGCATTAAGTGAACATGATTTTCTGACGGAATTCAAAAAACTGGCT
Source organism: Gracilimonas sp. (assembly GCF_017641085.1). Classification (NCBI taxonomy): domain Bacteria; kingdom Pseudomonadati; phylum Balneolota; class Balneolia; order Balneolales; family Balneolaceae; genus Gracilimonas; species Gracilimonas sp. The sequence continues at coordinate 257,312 of NZ_JAEPPI010000003.1, forward strand.
TCCAAAAATAAAATCCATAAGTCGTTCATTGGCATGGGCTATTACGATACGCTCGTTCCCAATGTCATCAAAAGAAATATTCTCGAAAACCCGGGTTGGTACACTGCCTATACGCCCTATCAGGCTGAAATTGCCCAGGGCCGGCTGGAGGCACTCATTAATTTTCAGACCACCGTCAGCGACCTGACCGGAATGGAGCTGGCCAACGCTTCTTTGCTGGATGAGGGAACAGCGGCCGCGGAAGCCATGAGTATGCTGTACGGACAGCGACGAGGTAAGAAGCGTAAAGAGGCGGAAGTATTCTTTGTTTCGGAATTGTGCCATCCTCAAACCATCGAAGTTCTGCAAACACGAGCTGAACCGATTGGGGTAGAAGTGAGAGTAGGAGATCATCACGAGCTGGATGTGACCGATTCGGAATTATTTGGAATCCTGCTTCAGTACCCGGCAACCGATGGTAGTGTGGAAGATTACACGAATATTATTGAGGCAGCACATGAACATGATGTATATGCTGTGGTAGCTGCAGATTTATTGAGCCTGACGTTACTGAAAGCGCCGGGTGAAATGGGAGCCGATGTGGTAGTTGGTTCTTCTCAAAGGTTTGGCGTACCAATGGGATACGGTGGGCCGCATGCTGCCTTCTTTGCCACCAAAGAAGATTTTCAGCGAAAAATTCCGGGACGAATTATCGGTGTTACCCAGGATGCAGAAGGCAAGCCGGCTTATCGCATGGCACTGCAAACCCGTGAACAACACATTCGCCGGGAAAAAGCCACTTCCAATATTTGTACCGCTCAGGTGCTGCTTGGGGTGATGGCCGGGATGTATGCGGTTTATCACGGACCTGAAGGACTCAGGAACATCGCATCTAAAGTTCACGGCTTAACCAAACTAACGAAAGCCGGAATGGAAAAGATGGGAGTCGAGGTTCAAACCAAAACCTATTTTGATACCCTGACGGTGAAGGCAGATTCAGCCAAAGTGAAAGCGGTGGCTGAACAACATGAGGTTAACTTCCGCTATGTGGACGAAAATACCATTGGCCTTTCTTTTGATGAAGCCAAGAACCTGGAAGATGCTGAGTTGGTACTTACCATTTTTGCAGAAGCCCTCGGTAAAGAGAACAGTTTTGACGTTCAGGCTGAAGCCGAACAAGTGAAAGTGGATTATCCTGAAAACCTGGCTCGCAAAACCGATTACCTGGATCACCCGGTATTTAACTTGTACCATTCGGAGCACGAAATGCTTCGATACATGAAGCGACTAGAGAATAAAGACCTTTCGCTGGTGCATTCCATGATTTCGCTTGGTTCCTGCACCATGAAATTGAATGCCACGGCTGAAATGATCCCGGTTACCTGGCCTGAATTTGGTCAAATTCACCCTTTTGCTCCCCGGAAACAGGCTGAGGGTTATACGCAATTATTTAATGAATTGAACGACTGGCTGTGTGAGATTACCGGTTTTGCGGGGATGTCGCTTCAGCCCAATTCCGGAGCCCAGGGAGAATATGCCGGATTGATGACCATTCGTGCTTACCACAAAGCCAATGGTGATGATCATCGGAATGTGGCACTTATTCCTTCATCTGCTCACGGAACCAATCCTGCCAGTGCAGTAATGGCCGGCATGGATGTAGTTGTGGTTGATACCGACAGCCATGGTAATATATCAAGTGACGACCTTGAGGCTAAAGCTGAAAAATACAGCGACCGCCTGGCCGCGCTCATGATTACCTATCCATCAACGCATGGTGTGTTTGAACATAAAGTGAAGGATTTCTGTGAAATTATACACAAGCATGGCGGCCAGGTTTACATGGATGGTGCGAACATGAATGCCCAGGTTGGGCTGACCAGTCCCGGTGAAATCGGAGCCGATGTGTGTCACTTAAACCTGCATAAAACATTTTGTATCCCACACGGTGGTGGCGGACCGGGAATGGGCCCGATTGGAGTAGCTGAACACCTTACTCCCTTTCTGCCTTCTCATTCAGTAATTAAAACCGGTGGAGAAAAAGGGGTGAATGCCATTTCAGCAGCTCCATGGGGAAGTGCCAGCATTCTCACCATTTCCTACGCTTACATTCGGATGATGGGCGCCAACGGGCTAACGGATGCAACGAAATACGCTATCCTGAATGCCAACTATCTGAAAGATCGTCTTAAAGATCATTATGGAATTCTTTATACCGGCAAAACCGGCCGTTCGGCCCATGAGTTTATTGTGGATCTTCGTCCGTTTAAGCAATCGGCCGGAATTGAATCCGTGGACGTAGCCAAGCGCCTGATGGATTACGGCTTCCATGCGCCAACGATGAGCTTCCCGGTTCCGGGGACGTTGATGATTGAACCTACCGAAAGTGAGTCGGTTGAAGAGCTTGATCGTTTCTGTGATGCCATGATCTCCATCCGAAAAGAGATACAGGAAATTGAAGACGGCATTGCTGACAAAGACGACAACGTACTTAAGCATGCTCCGCATACACAACGCGTAATTATGGCTGATGACTGGAACCGAAACTACTCCCGTGAAAAAGGAGCCTTCCCTCTGGAAGACCTCAAATACGATAAGTTCTGGCCGTCCGTTTCCCGTGTTGATGATGCCTATGGCGATCGTAATCTGGTGTGCTCTTGCATTCCGATGTCGGCGTATGAAGAAGGGATTGAAGCGGTGTAGAATAGCTTGAACATCCAACAAGGAACATCCAACGTTGAAAGTTGAACGTTTCTTGAAAACTTTGAAGGAGTAAAGGACTGACAGTCATTTCTGCGAAAACTCTGGAAGGATGTGTAAACCCTATTCTTTTGTAAAATCCTTCACCCCGGCATACACCGGTATATCCATGCGGTTTTGTTTGGGGACCAGAGGGCAGGAATATTTGGTGTTATACACGCAGTAGGGGTTGTATGCTTTGTTAAAGTCAATGATGACCGAATCACCGGCGGGAATCCACATTTCCAGGTAACGACCACCGCCGTAGGTTTCTGCTCCGTTGGTTTCATCCCTGAAAGGCAAGAAGAGATAGTTTTTATACTTTTCTGTTTCCCTCAGCTCGTGACTTTGAAATACATCCAGGGAAACGGGCCGGCCGTAAACGGAGAAATGAAGTTCTCCGTACTTCTCATAGGTTTTAACTTCAGAAGTGGTGGTCGGCATGTCAAAAGCCGGCTGGTTGGGGGTTCTGGTGAACTTAGCTTTGATGTAATAATCCAGGTTAATGGGGAAGTAGTCCAGCCCGGTGAATTGTTCAAAGTCTTCTTCTTTCAGCGGCGAAGTATCCCGATTCTGAAAGGCCTGATCTAAAGAATCCTGATAGGATTTAATTTCATTAATTAAGTATGTATCCGGTTGTTGCCCCGAAGCAAAACTCATCCCGCCAAATACTAAAAAAACGGTTAATAATAATGTACGAAAGTTCATGGGGAGCATTTATTCGGTTACGGAACTTTTAATTCGGATGTCGGCCTCAAGGGTGCGGTGAACCGGGCATTTCCTGGATATATCCAGAAGTTTTTCGAGCTGTTCCTGGCTTAAATCTCCTTTAACAATCAGCTCTTTTTCGATGACGTCAATCTTACTTTTGGGGTCTTCACAGTTCTGGCAGTCTTCGTCGTGGCGTTTGTTATGGCGAAGTTCAAGATATAGATCTTTCACCGGCCACCCTTTTCGTTCGGCGTACATTTTCACCGTCATAAGTGTGCATGATCCTAATCCCATCAAGAGGTAATCATACGGGTCGGGGCCCTGATCTTCGCCTCCATCCACATGTTCGGGTTCGTCGGCGAGGAGTTCATGTTTTCCCGCTGTCAACGTAGTTTTAAACTTTTCATTTTCAGGCAGGTGGGCGTGTACAATCTTCTTTGCGTTTTCTTCACTCATTTCAGAAATGTTAAATGATGAATGTTAAATTTTAAATGACAGCATGTCTCGTTCTTGAATGAACTTAACATTTAGCATTTAAAATTTAAGATTCATAATTCCATAACAATCATCTAATCAATTCATAACACTTGGGATAACCCATGATAACATAGGCTGGCGATCTTTGTCCCAAATAATCATCTCAGACTATGAAAAGATCAATCGATACCGTTGTAATATCTGATGTTCACCTCGGCACCATTGGCTGCCATGCTGTCGAACTGGTTCAATATCTGAATTCCATCGATCCCAAGCGAGTCATTCTAAATGGAGACTTCGTGGATATGTGGAACTTCCGAAAATACTACTGGCCGGAATCCCACATGCACGTCATCCGTACGCTTATCACCATGATGACCAACGGGGTGGATATCTATTACCTGACGGGCAATCATGACGAAACCTTACGAAAAGTCTCCAGCCTGCAGTTGGGTCCGCTGTTTATTAGGGACAAACTGGTGCTTGAGCTGAATGGAGAGAAAGTCTGGTTTTTCCACGGGGATATTTTTGATGTGACCATGAAACACAGTAAGTGGATTGCCAAGCTGGGCGGACAAGGATATGAAATGTTGATCCTGATAAACCGCTGGATGAACTGGATATCTCAGAAAATGGGATATGGGAAGTTCTCGTTATCAAAAAAAATTAAAGATGGGGTAAAAACAGCCGTCAATTTTATCGATGACTTTGAAGTGACGGCTATGGAGCTGGCCATTGACGAAGGGTACGATTATGTGGTATGCGGTCATATCCATCAACCCAAAATACGCGGGTATGAAAATGAGAAAGGATCGGTGATTTATCTCAATTCCGGAGACTGGGTTGAAAACCTGACCTGCCTTGAATATGACGGAGGAGAATGGAGCCTGTATCGTTATTCCGAAGATACCGTTTTACAAGAGAACCCAAGGATTAACCAGCTTATGAAGAGCCATACGCTTAATAAAAAACTGATGATCGGATGAAAATACTTTATGGTATTCAGGGTACAGGGCACGGGCATATAAGCCGGGCACGGGTGGTGTTGCCTAAACTTAGAGAACATGCGGAGGTGGATGTGCTGGTCAGCGGTTATAATTACAAGATGAATATTGACGGAGAGATTACCTATAAAGCCCGCGGACTCAGCCTGGCTTACGACAATAACGGGAGCGTGGATATGTTGGAAACAGCGCTAAATCTTCATCCTATAAAGTTTATACAGGATATGCAGGCAATCCCGATTGAAGAGTACGATTTTGTGGTGAATGACTTTGAGCCGGTGTCGGCATGGGCAGCTAATGGAGCCGGAATTCCTTGTGTAGCTATCAGTCATCAGGCTTCATTCTTGTCAGATAAAGCTCCGCGTCCCGTTAAGAAATCGCTGGTTGCTGAACAGGTGATGAAGCACTTTGCTCCCAGTACGGCAGCTGTAGGCTCTCACTACCTGCGATACGACGACTTTATTGAACCACCCATCATTCGCCGACAAATCCGGAATTTGAACCCTGTATTGGGGAATCATATTACCGTTTACCTGCCTGCTTTCGACCACCAAAGCTTGTGTAGCATATTCAATCAGGTTCCGAAAGTGCAATGGCACGTCTTTTCTCCAAATTGTGAGGAGATTTACACGAAAGGAAATGTGAAAGTATATCCGGTTGGGAAAGAAACTTTTCTGGAGAGTATTGAAAGCTGCTTGGGCATAGTATCGGCCACCGGATTTGAAACCACTGCTGAAGCTATGTTCCTGGGAAAGAAGCTGCTCACCATTCCCATCAAAAACCAATACGAGCAGTTGTGCAATGCCGAAGCCCTTACCCGGCTGGGAGGAACGGTGGTTTACCATATAGATCAGAACTTCGTCCAAACTTTATCCCGTTGGATCGATGAGGGATTGGTATTGAATCTGCCTGAAATTTCGGATGAGGATGAGCTGGTCAACAAAATTATTATTGCTGGAACAGGAGAAGGAATAACAAACAAGGTGCACGAAAAAGTGAGAGTAGAAGTGGCTTAGTTGTTAAAAAAGTAGTTTGGCATTTCATATAGCCCCTCTCTGTCGTCGCCTTTGGTAAGGGGAAAGAATTCTTTGGTAGCATTCTTATCTATTCAGAAAATCGACCCATCCTGAGATATTGAAGGAACTTTGTCAGAAAATGTTTAGATCTCCTATTCTTGTATCGGTGCTTTATATAGCAAATATAGATATGCGAATGACCGATGAACCGAGTGATCGATTTGCGAACTGTCGTGCTAATTAACCCATCATCGCGGGCCGTGACCCGTGATCTCCTTTATCGACGTCCGAAGCCGGAAAAGGAGATCCCGCATCTCCGCTACGCTTCATGCGGGATGACATGTAATTAACGTTCTTTATTGCGAGGAGTCGGGGTTCTAATTCAGGATTAGGATGTATAATGATGAAGCAATCTCCATTAATTAAGCACCCGGAAAATAGAAGCTTTTTCTTCATTCAACCTTCATAGTAAATGACGACCTTCCGGTAACAACTAATAACAGAGGAGGTTGTGATGAAAGCCAGTCATATCTTAGTCCCTACCGATTTTTCTGAAGCTTCTCTTGAAGCGGTTAAAATGGCGGCTAAATTTGTGGAGATGTACGACAGCACCGTTGACCTCATCCACGTGATCCCGCTAATGAGCTATTACGATGAGAGCATGCAGCATTTAGGCGTTCCGTTTGATATGGAAAAGGATCTGTATCCCAAAGTACTCAAAACAGCGAACGACAAACTGCATGAAATCGCTGAAGAATATATCCCCAAAGAGCATCGCGGACAGTTAATCAATCTGGTAGGGCGAAAGCCTTCTCAGGTGATTGCAAATAAGGCCAATGAAAGCCAGTACGATTTGGTCATTATGAGTAACAAAGGTGGCCATGACTCAGATGAAGTTCGTAGTCATATCACCGAGAAAGTAATCCGATATAGCGAAAAGCCGGTGCTTAGTATTGGTACCTCTTTCGGTGGAAATGACATCCACGAAATCCTGGTTCCGATGGATGGTTCCGGCGACTCTGTGGCACCACTGGTTCAGGCCTTCGATTTTGCTCATGCCTTTGATGCCGGTATCACACTGATGCACATCATTGAGCCGTATTCGCTGGGTATGGAAGTGATGCCATTTACTGTGGAAGATGATACTGCCGTCTATCACTCACTGATAAGTAACATCAACAAATATTTCGAAAAACATCCTGAGTTAGGATTCACTATCCAGCGTACCGGTGTTGATTTTGAAGACCTGCTGGTGAGAGAAACTGAGAGCGGTTCATCATCGGTGAAAGTAGTAAGCATTGTGAAGAAAGGATTCTCAGCCCATACTGAAATCTGCGATTATGCTAACAACAGTGCAGATATGGTGATTATGAGCACCCATGGAAGAACCGGTATAGCCCGCATACTTCTGGGCTCAACCACAGCCATCGTGGCTCAGCACCTGAAAAAACCACTGATGACCTTACGCCCTGAATAAAAGCCGGCGCTAAGAAATTGACATTCAGGGACTACCAAAGTGAGTGAAAGGAGCCCGTGCATGTGAAGTAGCTTGTACGGGTTTCTTGTTTTGAGGTGGGATCATGATAAAAGTGGGCCCGGAGGGACTTGAACCCCCGACCAATCGATTATGAGTCGACTGCTCTAACCAACTGAGCTACGGGCCCTTTTGTTAATTAAACGACGATTTACCCAAAAAATGCCTTGAACTTGAAAGCTCATGTACACCAAGACGTACACCAAAGAAATTTTGTACACCATTGCTACCCAGTTTTTGGCAGCTGGCGTTAATTTTTTCAATTGTGTAGATGATGTTAGGCATTCCTCGAAAGTCGCTTACTTAGGGAAGTAAATATAGGGATTATTCTCAGCTCAATTCAAAATTAATTCCCTCTATTTTTAAGAAAATCAGTAAGCGTCTCAGCTAACTTTATTTGAATATCAGAAGCTTCCTTTTTGCCTTCTTCAGATTCATCGAATTGATAGTCTAAAATTTCTTTAAGTGCTAATTCAGCTCGTTCTTTTTTTGACAAATTCTTGACACTCTCCTCAAAAGGTTTTCCCTCACCTGTAAGCAGCCAAGTTCCATTACAACCGGAACCAATAACGATTCGGGCAAGCACTTCGGAACCAGGTTTTTTTATCCTTCCACTCTTCAAATCAGTAATTAACGAATAGTTGGAAATACCACATTTGTCTAAAAATTCTTTTGCAGAATTATATCTATTGCTAATTAAAATAATTCTTTCAGCGATCGGGTTTTTACTCATTTTGCTTGACTTGTATTAAACTCGAAGTGTAACTTATCGTTAATTAACTAAAATTCATTTACTTACAAAAGTAAGTAGATAAAATAATATACCCCCATGTCTAATCAAATAACAGAAACTCATTATAAATTGAAGATAGCGCTGTTGGTTAGGAGAGTTGGCATCAAAGAATTCGCCAATAACTTAAGGAAACCGGATGGTAAGATCGGGATCTCACACCAAGCACTTATAAGAGTGGCACAAGACAAAGAAAAAACTCCCTGGATCAAAAATGTGATCCATAAAACAATCAAAGAAACCAGTAAAGATTACCCAAACATTTGGGAGGAATTATTTAAAAGAAATGACACAAACTAAACAACAGCAATTATTTAAAGTATTAAGTGGCATTGAAAGCCAACTTGAACATGTTAGGTTTTTAATAAATGACTCAGTCCCATCTAGTGATTGGATTGATACCAAAGAATTTTCAAATAGATCTACCCTAAATAATAAAACAGTAACCAATTATGTGGGTAAGGGAGTTATTAAGAAGGCTAAAAAAATTAATGGAAGATATCTCATTCATGTTTCGGAGCTGGAATATTGGAGCAAGTAGATAGAATCTTCTCACCAGTCAATTCAAATGCAATTAACAGATTTAACATCTTAGGTCTTGCTGCCTTAATTGTATCCAGTCGTGAGTTGAAAAGTTTTTCAAAGCGCTTAGGCTAACAAAATCAGGGCTTAAAGACAACAAGTACCTTTGCAGAACCTTAACACTGACTATACCATAATATTTGACCCGTTCGCTCTAATTCATTTAAGCTTAATTTAAGCAAGGGTTCTTATAATAAGATCAGTTGAAATATCAAATACCATAAAAGTGGCCCTTTAGTTTTTATTAACCCAAAGTTCAATGCCATGAAGCTGTTAAAAGTTTTGATCAGACCCATTTTGCTTGAAGAAATTAGTAAAGAATTACGACACCACGGGGTCGATTGTATGATGGTATTTAAAGGAGAGGGTACTGGTAAATATATTGACCCCACCAAAGAACATGGTTCTTTGGATTTTCCAGCGATGCATGCAGAACTGGTAAAGATTGAAATTGCCGCTCACGACAAAGACGCCTCAAGAATTGCAAATATCATACAAAAGAAAGCTTCCACCGGAACTGAGGGTGATGGCATAATTTTTATTTCTTCAATTGACGAAGCTATTCGTATTAAAGATGGTACTAGAGGACCCGGTGTCTTTTTTTAAAAAGATATGTAATAACTAAAAACACAATATATAAACTAACACTATCATGAAAACACTTACACTTACACTTACGATTCTTCTTTTTTCTGCAGGAATGGGCTTTGCTCAACAGCAGGATATGAATCAAAAGAAACAACAGATGCAGGAAATGATGCAGGATTCTACCATGCGCTCGATGATGATGGATCATATGGCACAAAACCCCGAAATGCGTAAGCAGATGATGCAAAAAATGATGGGCTCTATGAAGATGGACAGCACCATGATGATGAGCAATATGCAGAAAATGATGGATAACCCTGAAATGAAAGAACGCATGCAAGCCCACATGAAGATGATGCAGTCTATGATGCAGGATGGAGAAATGGACCACTCTAAAATGATGGAAATGATGGGCAACTCTTCCATGATGAAGATGCACATGATGTGCATGCAAATGATGCAGGGTAATATGATGGATGGCGAGGGTATGATGAACAAAAGAGATGGTATGAAAAGTAGCGACCATCAAAAGCATCATAATTAATCAAACTCAAAAGATAATCGGCCCATTACCGCCAGATATATAGAGTTTAGTTTAACATAATATTTTACCTAAGAAGTTAAACCCAAAAGCACTCTCTAATACAATGTATAAGCACATTCTATGGATGATAATCGGGTGTGGGGCCGTATTTTTGTTTCTCTTCATTGCCCCGGCACTTGGTTTAAGTAAGGGAATAGCAACTGCATTAGCAATTGTTGCCATGTTTGCCTGCCATATCCTGATGATCGGTCATCACCGAAAGGGCTCAGAACCACGGAGTCACTAATACTAGTTAGTGACTTTATGAAGCAAGTGAGTCAAAGAGGAGCATTCCAAACGCTCAGTAATACAATGGCACAAATGAATCAACGTTGATGTCTTTCCAGCAAAGAAATTTCGGTAGGGTGCGTAATCTAAACACTCTTCCGAAATTCGTTGCAAAATGAACATCTATGCCAAAATACAGCCGTTTTATAATTTTACTCAGCTTTATAGTAATAGGGGGCAGAAATCAGTAATAGTAAACGCGACCCAAGTAACTAAGTATTATGTAATGCTTGTCTGAATTGCTTCGATCTACAAATAATTAGTGGCCAAGAATTTTTACTCTTGCTGCTGTCCATTGACCTATTTTGATCCAGCCTATCCAATCATCTTTATAAGGGTAAAGTGACGGCCACCCTTATATATAGAAGCAATATAATTGCAAAATCTCTTACCAGTTTAAGCTTTATTTCAGCAATGCGTTTGTATGTTAAATTATGAACTTGAAATGTGAACCGGTTAACCCACTTTATTATGGACACACTGAAAAATCTGATTCGCAATCTTGCTGATAAAGTTGACCGGCTTCTGGGCGGTGCGCAGCTTCAGGAAATTCCTGTAAGATTAGGCACTGAAAATCCTCCAGCTGCTCACATGCTAAGGTGACTTGGATCATGTTCGACAGTTAACAACAAAAATTATAACGGTTATTGCCATGAAATGGTCACTTTACATCGGAAAACCTGCCGGTATCAAGGTCTTTATTCACTGGACCTTCATCTTACTGGTCATTTGGCTCTCCTGGATGCATTTGCAACAGGGACACGGGCTTTTTGAAATATTAATCGGGCTGCTTTTCCTTGCTGCCCTGTTTGCATGCGTCACCCTCCACGAATTCGGCCACGCCCTGGCGGCACGAAGGTATGGCATCGGAACCCGGGATATCAACCTGCTTCCCATCGGCGGGGTAGCCCGGCTGGAAAGCATGCCCGAAGATCCCAAAGAGGAACTGGTGGTAGCCATTGCCGGGCCGGCTGTTAATGTAGTAATTGCAATCGGGTTGTACCTCATCATGTTGGTATTGGGGCAAAGCAATATGGAACTGAGCCATCACATAACCGGCGGTAATTTTTTGGCCGACCTGCTGGTGATCAATATTATTTTGGTTCTGTTTAACCTGATACCTGCTTTCCCGATGGACGGTGGGCGGGTGCTCCGGGCATTGCTGGCCTTCATAATGAAAAGAAGCAAGGCCACCCGTGTGGCCGCTTCGGTCGGGCAGCTGTTGGCTATTGGTTTTGTTCTTTTCGGCCTGTTTTATAATCCGTTTCTGCTTTTTATCGGAATTTTTGTTTTTCTCGGTGCCGGGACGGAAGCTAACCAAGTAGGATTGCAGGAATCCTTGCGGGAAGTAAAGGCCAAAGATCTGATAACGACCGATTTTCATGTACTCCCCCAAACAGCTTCCGTATCAATGGCGGCAGCCGCCTTTATGGAAAGCCGGGAACCCGAACTGGTTATAACCGATCATGAAGATCGCTTTGTGGGGCTCGTATCCTATGAGAGGATCATCGAGGAAATACAAAAGGGGCATTTTGACAATCCGGTGGTAACCCTGATTAAAGAAGAGGTACAAACCCTGGCCCCGGGAACACTTATCTACGAGTTAGCATCGAAGATTCAGCAATCAGGCCAGCGTGTTTTTCCAGTGCTGGATGATGGCCGGCTGGAAGGAGTCATATCCCACACGGACCTGATTCACCTGCTGGAGCAAAATCAAGCCAATTAGCCTCTGGACACAGGCATTTAATCAGATATATTTTCAATATTTAAGCTTGTTTTAAGACTCATGGTCTATCTTACTGACAGTATCTTGCTGTGCATGCTACTGATGGCACAGCATACATTCAATAGTAACAAAACACCTTAGCACCATGTTATTTGATCATCACTTTATAGGCATGCACTGGATCTGGTGGGTCATTATCATAGTCATCATTCTCCTGGTGGCTTTTGATGTGATTCCATACAGGCCTAAAACCGACACCACCGAAGATGCTCTGGATATATTAAAAAAGCGGTTTGCCCGCGGTGAAATAGAACACGAAGAATTTGAAGAGCGAAAAAAAATTCTAAAGCAAAGTAAGTAGTCAACAGACGGCCTTAAAATAAAAAAATGGCAACATTTAACGTAGTGAAAGCGTCCGGAGAAAGGGAACCTTTTTATGAGAGTAAGCTTCGCAATTCTCTCAGAAAAGCAGGTGCCGATCAACAGATTACAGACAAGATTATTCACTCTATCCAACGGATTCTATTTGAAGGGATAACGACTGAAAAAATATACAGAGAAGCTTTTAAGCAGCTCAGGCAATACTCAAATTCTTCGGCTGGCAGATATAAATTAAAAGAAGCCCTGCTGGAATTAGGGCCTTCCGGTTATCCTTTTGAAAAATTTATCGGTGAACTTCTAATCAGGCTCGGTTATCAAACTGATATCGGAGTTATTATTGACGGGAACTGCGTCTCCCATGAAATTGATGTTATCGCAGAAAAAGACGACGAACATTTTATGATCGAGTGTAAATTTCACAACCGAAAAAGTCATAAATGTAATGTAAAAATCCCGCTTTACATTCAATCACGATTCAAGGATGTAGAAAGAAACTGGAGGAGCCAATCCGGCCACGAAGACAAACAACACCAGGCCTGGGTAGTTACAAACACCCGTTTCACTACTGATGCCCAGCAGTATGGCAAATGCGTAGGTCTTAAACTCTTAAGCTGGGATTATCCGGAAAATAACGGACTAAAAGACCTAATAGGCCATGTAAATCTTCATCCTATTACAAGCCTGTCAACCCTAAGCAATCAAAAGAAAAAGCTTCTTTTGGAACAAAATGTTGTCTTCTGCAAGCAAATATGTGAAGACAAGCAAGTTCTCAGGAATATTGATCTTGATAGTCATACGATGAACAGAGTCCTTAAAGAAGCCATGGATATATGTAATGTTAAAAATAATTCAGTGAACAGATGAATAATTCCAATAATAAGCACATAGAAAAAAGTACAACCATCATTATTTACTGTAAGGAATGGTGTGAATATTTAAAAAAGGTAGTTAACCTCCTGCGGGAGAAACAGCAAAATTTCACCTTTATCGATCTTCGGTATGATACATCAAAAGCTAACGAGTTGATATCGAAGCTGGGTAATCCACTGATATTACCCATACTTGAGATCAATGGTGTCTATTATGAAAAACCATCTTTTGCAGAGGCCACGAATCAGCTTGAGTTAACCTACTGGAGGCAAAAAGTCGACCAAGCTTATTATGATAAAGAACCATCCGGGGACAAGACTTATTAAAACGGAACGAGATAGGTAGATGAATGCGGATTTTTTTAAGGGGAATCAACTTCATTGACCTTTTTTATGGATAAGCGGCCGAGATAAAAAATCAAAGTCGGCAGAATCATAAATTGCAATACGGGAGATAAGCCGACTTCTACGTAAGGTAGCAGTGGCATTGCATCAGAGTAGCTCCAGCTCCCGGCTGCAAGATGTCTGAGTTCTCCCAAAATGGCCCCTATTCCACCTATAAGAACCAAAGAGATTACGTTACTGATGGTCATTCTGCCCAGCCAATACGGGTCTTTATAAAACAGGCTAAAGGCAAAATAAAGAAGTAGTACCATCAACATATCAGCTACGGATGCCAATGCACAAAAAGAAATATGATTTAAATCATAGACATAGCCCGAATAAAGTGGCCCTTGGGCGATCTCCCACACAAGGTTAAGAAAAAAAGCCAAGCTGCTGATTTTTAAGATGAGTTTGTTGAACACATTTTTCTCTGAGACTTTTCTTGAATAAGAGATATAACTGGCTGTAATTATGAGCAATACTACCACCGGAATAATAAACTGAGTGAGCTTTAATTCTGTCATTTTATATCCTTTTGATTATGGATTTTTGTTTTTAGTGTAGTGTATGTTCTACATACGCAATGGTTATCTCACATCTGAATATATCAGGAGACATAAACTTCATTCTTTGGTTTAAGCTTTATTTAAGGCACTTGCATCTATCTTACGGATAATCGTTTAAATAACCGATTACTACATTTTTAGTTAAATAAATATTACAAAATCATGTTTTACAATCACCACTTTTTTGGCATGCACTGGATCTGGTGGATTGTGATTTCGATAGGACTCCTTTTGGTTTTTTTGGATTTGATTCCATATTGGCGCGGTAGAGTTGTACGGGAAGACGCAATGGGTATACTGACTAAGAGGTTAGCTCGTGGAGAAATAGAACGCGAAGAGTTTGAGGAGCGTAAAAAAGTTTTAAAACTAAACAAGTAAAAAAATACAACAATGGAAAAGATCAAAATAGCCGTAAACGGATATGGCGTCATCGGAAAACGAGTGGCGGAAGCAGTAACCTTGCAAGAAGATATGGAACTGGTGGGCATCGGTGATGTAGCTGCCGACTGGAGAATAAAGGCAGCGGCAGCTAAAGGATACGCCGTGTTTGCCAATACCGAAGAAGGCCGCAAGACAATGAGGGAGAAACATATTCCGGTAGCCGGCGATCTTGATGACCTGCTTGAGCTCGCTGACCTGGTGGTGGATTGCGCTCCCAAAAAGTTCGGTACCCAGAATGCCGAACGGTACAAAACGGCCGGTGTGAAGTTTATTGTGCAGGGCGGGGAAAAGCACGAGACGATCGGGCATTCCTTCAGCGCGGAAAATAATTATGCCTCTGCTTTAAATCGGGAAAGTACCCGCGTGGTCTCCTGCAACACCACCTCTATCGTACGGACCCTCAGCGCATTAAAACGAGCGGGATTACTGAATAAAGCACGTGGTACGCTGTTGCGCCGAGCTACCGATCCGTGGGAAAGCCACAAAAACGGTATCATGAATACAATGGTTCCTGAACCGGAAATTCCCAGTCACCAGGGCCCGGATGCCCAGAGCGTAGATCCCGAACTGGACGTGGTAACTGCCGCGGTAAAAGTACCCCAAACACTTTCCCATATGCATTACTGGACCGTGCAATTAACCAAAAATGCATCTAAAGAGGAAGTCCTGGAGGCTTTCGGCACTTCTACCCGAACGGCCTTTATAAATATGAGCGACGACCTTTCCGCCAATAACGCCGTTAAGGAGCTGATGCTGGACCTGGGACGCCCGCACGGCGATATGTACGAAGTGGCCATCTGGGAAGATATGCTCAAAGTGGAAGGCGATGAGTTGTATTACGCCTACCTGGTCGATAATCAGGCCATCGTTATTCCCGAAACTATCGACGCCATCCGAGCGCTTACCGGCACCGAGTCGGATCCTCAAAAATCCATTACCAAAACGAACCATTCGCTGGGCATTACACAGCGGTTCATATAAACAACACCATTTTCATTCCTAACATACATTTAATCTAAACGGAATATTCACATGGAACGAGGAATTGAACATTCAGGTGCCTGGGTGTTAGCACTTTTTGTTATCGTTATTGCGTCTTGGCTTTTATACAAATATCTGGCCCCAAAAACTTGGAGGGAGTGGATAGGAGCAGGATTGATTCAGGGCTTCATCATCGCATTGTATGCGGAGATGTACGGCTTCCCGCTTACCATTTATCTGATGGTTCGGTTCCTGGGGTTGGATAGTGGTAGTGGTGATCTAAACGCCAACCTTTGGTCTACTTTAGTGGGCGTTGGTGAAACGGGGATGATGATCTCGATGATTGCGGGCTATATCCTTCTTTTTGGTGGATTTGGCATTTTCATCCAGGGCTGGCGCCAACTGTATCGCGCCAAACAGGAAAACAGGCTTGCTACCGACGGGTTATACGGGCTGGTTAGGCATCCCCAATATACGGGGTTGTTTATCGGGCTTTTTGGAGAGGGTGTCATTCACTGGCCCACCATATTCTCCGTAGGCCTGTTCCCGGTCATCGTTATCGCTTATGTCCTGCTTGCCAAAAGGGAAGAGAAGAAAGTGATCGAGGAGTTTGGTGAAGAATATCTCAAATACAAACGGAACGTCCCGGCTTTTCTTCCGATGAAAGGAAAATGGAAGCAGTTCATTCAACGATCAGGAAATACTGTAAACAAGCTTGATTAGTATCGATTTACTGCTTGTTAAAAATTTTATTAGAAATAAAAAGCCTTCAACCAACAATCATCCGCCATATAAATACTTCGTAAGACTATAAATTTAAAATGACAAGTAGATCATCAATACTCAGGATTAATAAACAGATTGGCATCCTGCTGATCTGTCTGTTTCTAGTGATGATCGGCTACGGACTAACCCTTCCAATTCTTCCATTTTTTGTAGAAAAATCAGTACGTTCAAATGAGTTATTCCTTCTATCACCGGCCGTGCATGTAGGTCTTATGACAGGCATTTTCCCGCTGATGCAGTTTATTGCTGCCCCTTTATGGGGACGCTGGTCCGACCGTATTGGCCGATTTCCCGTGTTGACAGCAGGTATGGGCGGTTATGCACTCTCGCTGATTTTTTTTGGGTGGACTAACGACTTGGTCTTGCTTTATGTGCTTCGAATAGTAGGAGGACTATTTTCAGCCTCTGTTCTCCCCACAGTTAACTCATGGGTTACGGATCAGAGCACAGTAAAAAATAGAGGTAAACTATTGGCGTGGGTAGGTGGATCAGCTAGCTTGGGGGTAATTTTTGGACCAGTACTGAGTTCTTTCTTTATGGACGTTGGCTGGTTTACCGAATGGTCATGGAAGCTGCTGGTTGCAACCCCTTACACTGTACCATTTATATTTGCAGGAAGTTTTTCGCTGTTGGCTCTAGCAGCTTTGATAATATGGATGCCAGGTGATCCATCTCCAGTCGTAAACAATAGCAACCCCCCAAGTAAATTTGGTTTATTGAGTATTATAAAGGGGGAAATGCTCCCGATTCTTTTCTATGCACTTATTGCACAAGCAGCATTAGCCATGTTTGAAAGTACTTATGCGCTCCATTCACAGCAAATTATGGGTTACAGTGTAATTGAAATGGGCTATATATTCATGGCTTGTGCACTCGGAATGAGTATTAGTCAGATTGGCTTTACGGGATATTTAATTGACCAATTAGGGGAAGAGAGGTTGTTGCCTATCGGATATTTTTTGGTGGGGTTAGCTCTGTTGTTTTTGATGCTGGCAAGTTCTTTTACCCTTATCATAATAGTAGTGAGCATTCTTGCGTTGGGAATGGCATTAATTAGCCCGGCTTTGGCTTCTATTACCAGCAAAATAAATAAAAATTATGTTGGCGAAAGAATGGGAATCTTGGCATCTATAAGCAGCTTGGGACTTGCAACCGGTTCATTTATAGGCTCCGGATTGTACGTAATAAATATTCATCTTCCCTATCTCACATTTTCATTATTTCTGTTCTACGTAACATTTTACTTGGTTAAAAAAAATCTCAACGTTATAGGTTAATTGAATACTTATTCTTCAGGAGTAAGCTATAAAATTTCAGCTTCATTTAAGCCTTCCTATTGTATTATTGAGTTAGACAAAAACTTAGCACCCTCTGAATAATAATTTTTTAAAAATAAAAGGAGGCACATATGTGGTTAGACTATATATGGAACATCCCACTCTTTTGGTGGTTTTTACTTGCCGCATTCATATTATTTATAGTGGTGTCATTTATAAGACGAAAGCTGGAGAAAGATCCCTTAAAAATCCAAATGGAACATTTCTGCCGATGCTATGCCCGTGGTGAAATAAGCCTGGATGATTTTAAGGAATTGAAACATGATTTACAGGAATTTGAAAAGCATATCAAGACAACTAATATACGAAAACCAATCCCGCGTGTGAAGGCACGGAAAAA
This sequence comes from Gracilimonas sp., assembly GCF_017641085.1. Taxonomy (NCBI): domain Bacteria; kingdom Pseudomonadati; phylum Balneolota; class Balneolia; order Balneolales; family Balneolaceae; genus Gracilimonas; species Gracilimonas sp. The sequence goes on from NZ_JAEPPI010000003.1 coordinate 275,414, forward strand.
CAAGAAACAACTGATAAGGTGAATACTATGGAATGGATAGCTGAAAACTGGTTCCTATTACTAATAACTATACTTTTCATAGTCATGCATATGTTCGGTCATGGCCATGGTGGACACGGAGGGCATGGAAGAGGACATAGCCAGAACTCGCCAGAAGACCACAACCACCCTGAAAATGACACAAACAAACATCAACATCATTAGCCTGACTTAAGGGAATAAGCATGAAACCTTTAAAGCAAAATCCTCTTGTGATTTTTTTGGAATCCCTAAAAGGAAAGAATCAGGCAGGGGCCGGTATTGCAATTTTATTGGCAGTCATTGTCGCTATGCTATGGGCAAATTCTCCTTTAAAAGAATATTACAATGAATTTATTCATATGGAAATTTTCATTGGGCTAAATGGAAATACCTTATCTGAGCCCTTGCTGCTGTGGGTAAATGATGGGTTAATGGCCGTATTCTTTCTATTTGTTGGTTTAGAGTTAAAACGTGAAATACTTGGTGGAAAACTCTCGAATCCCCGTAAAGCCATTCTGCCGATTGGGGCCGCCGTGGGCGGAATGCTTGTCCCTGCACTAATCTATTCATTCTTTAATGGCAATGGCATTGGGCAAAGTGGTTGGGGAATACCAATGGCCACCGATATTGCTTTTGCTTTGGGTGTACTTTCCCTGTTTGGAAATCGAGTACCGGTTTCGCTTAAAATCTTTTTAGTTGCTCTTGCTATTGTAGATGATTTGGGGGCAGTATTGGTGATCGCAGTTTTCTATACTTCGGGAATATCTGAAATGGATTTACTCCATGGTTTCCTTTTTTTCCTGGTACTTGTAGGAGGTAACTATTTTGGAGTCAGGAGTGCCTGGTTTTATTTCATTATTGGTATTGGAGGGGTATGGCTGGCCTTTTTCTTTTCAGGTGTTCACCCTACCGTTGCCGGTATTCTTATCGCTTTTACCATCCCTGGAAAAGTAAAAATTAAGGAACAAGATTATTTGAAAAATTTAACGATCCTTCACCGGAAATTTATAGAAACCACTCCCATTAAAGGAAGCTTCATTTCTGAAAGTCAACTGGAGATACTTGAAAAAATTAAAAGTAAAACCAATGATGCTGAAACCCCATTACAAAAATTAGAACATGGATTATCGCCTATCGTCGGCTTTTTTATACTACCTGTTTTTGCCCTGGTAAATGCGGGCATCCATATTCATGGTGATATTCTGAATACTCTGAGTCAGCAAATCAGCTTGGGCATCATGGCAGGACTTATAGTTGGCAAATTTATAGGGATTGCTGGCTTTTCATGGATTTTAGTAAAACTAAACATTGCACAACTTGGAGAAGGAGTAACATGGGGGCAACTTTGCGGTGTGGCTTTGATTGCAGGCATTGGATTTACAATGTCCTTTTTTATTACTGATCTGGCGTTCCAAAGTGAAGAACTTAGATATATTGCCAAGCTAAGCATCCTGATTACTTCTATTTTGGCCGGTATAAGTGGCTCTTTGATGCTTTGGGTGTCCTCAAGGTCAAGTTCCCAATATCATTCTGTAAAACCGATACATAAAAATGGATTCTAATATCAACATCAATAACAAAACAAAAGGTGATTCATCATGTTAAATATTAAAATTGTAAGCTGGGCAGCAGGTACTTTTACAGCAGTCAGTTTTATTTTCTGCGTTATTTATGGTTTAGTAACACCCGAAAGCGTCCACATGCATCAGTTCTTGGAAATTGTATTACCCGCCTTCGAATGGATTACGGTCGGTAGTTTCTTCCTCGGACTTATCGAGAGTTTTGCCTGGGGCGCGTACATCGGGCTGGTTTATGTACCCATTTATAACTTTTTCTACAAACGATGGGGACTGAAAACAGACTGAGACAATCTCTGTCCATCTGATTATATCAGGTTGCAATAAAAACATTCATGAATAATATGATACCTGAGTTGCCGAAAAACCCTGGATTGGATTCTCTACGGTTAACGCGCACCCTTATTTCGCTGGCACTAATCTCGTTCGGCATGATAATATATGAGATTGTATTGATGCGCATCTTTGCGGTTATCCTGAGCTATCATTACGTGTTCGCCATTTTGTCTCTTGCCTTGCTTGGGTTGGGTATGGGTGGACTGCTGCTGAAAAAAGGCGGGGTAATCTGGCCCTCCATCAGTACAAACAAGCTCATCCTTTCTACGGCCCTTGCTGCTGGTATAATTACCGCGCTAATCCTTTACCTCACACAGGCAGCCTCCCCTTCATGGAGTACACCAATCACCTACACCGTCTTATTCCTTCCGGTACTACCCTTCCTGTTTTTCGGTATGACTATCGCATCTTTTTTTCAACAAGCCCCGGAGCGGAGTTCACTGTTATACGGGTTTGACATTGCCGGTGGTGCCTTAGCTGCCCTGTTGACAGTTTCTCTGCTAAATTCAGTTCCGGCAACCACAGCGGCCTTCATTGTTGTATTTGTATTAGCGGCGGCTTCGATCATCCTGATGACAGCCGAATCGCTCAAATGGAGTACATCCATACTATGGTTAAGTACCCTTCTTTTTGCGGCAGGCGGTATCTGGCTGGCCCCTCAAGGCATACTTCCCATCAAAAATAACCAAAGCAAGGATATCAACAGGCTATTGTATGATGCTTCCGGTAACGGCCGGGTTATCGAAACAAGATGGAGCGCTTTCGGCCAAACAACTCTTGTTGAGAACGACCAATTACCTGATGAAAAAATGATTTATGTTGACGGAGCCGCTGGCACTTCTATGTTCAGTTTTCAGGCATTGTTAAATGATTCAACATTACGAAGTGATTTGACCTCCAACTTCGGGCAATTTTTCCCATTTTACTTTTTAAATGAGAATGAAAAAGACAGCGCCCTAATTATAGGTCCCGGTGGCGGGCGAGACATATTAGTAGCTCTTTTCGGCGGCGTATCATCTATCACTGGTGTTGAAGTAAACCCGGACTTGGTGCAAATAGTCAAAGATTATGAGGATTTCAATGGCGGTTTATATACAAAACTGCCCAATGTTGAAATAGTAGTAGTTGAAGGGCGCAGTTTTATCCGAAATACTTCTGAAAAATATGATCTCCTCATGTTGGCTCTGCCGGTAACCAAAAGCAGCCGAAGCATCGACGGCTATGCTTTAACCGAAAACTACCTGTTTACCGTAGAGGCTTTCAGCGACTACCTGGATCGGCTTACTCCCGAGGGCAGAATTATTTTTGTTACACATGGTAATGCCGAACTCTACCGGCTGTTAGGGCTGGCACTGAAAGCTTTTGAAAAAAGAGGGATTCCCAACCAGCAAGCGATGAATCATCTCTACTCGGTTTCCAAACATAATATGCCTGCCTTAGTAGTTAAAAAAACACCTTTTGAAGGCAAAGACATGCAGGAAAGGCACGCTGCCCTGCATCAGTTGGGATATGATCAGGGTGACTATTTTGTACCCTTTCAGGAACAAGCCTCCTATTTGTTACCTGTTCCGAATGATTCAACTTCCACCATAGAATGGAGCATGTTTGATCAAAACCTATATGATCTTTCTGACGGAACTATGACTATGGAGAATTTTGCTAAAAAATTTCCCCTCAATATATCTCCGGTTTATGATGATAATCCTTTCTTCTATAATTTTGATAAGACCTTACCCTCTCCCTTCCGCCAGCTCTACGGGTTGCTTGTACTTGGGCTTGGGGTGGTAGTGATGGTGGTATCAGTCAAAAAATCTCCGGATCAGGTAAAAATCGGGTTTGTCAAGCCGTTTGCCCGCCATAAGAAAATGAAGTGGTTCCTATTGGTGTTTCTGTTGCTTGGAGTAGGGTTCATGATGCTGGAAATTGCTCTTTTCCAAAAATTGTCGTTATATCTCGGCAATCCCGTCTCAGCCACTTCTGTACTATTATTTTCACTACTACTCGGAGTTGGTGTAGGAAGCTTAAGTAGTGCATGGATAACTGATCGTCTTTCACTCGCCGTTATTTTCAGCACCATCGCTGTGTTTTTCCTTAGCCTGACCTATAACTTTTTCCTTGACAAATTTCTTGCGTCGGCGGCCTCAGTGCCATTGCAGGCTGGCTTACTCACCGGATCTATTGGTTTTGCCATGGGCTTCCCCTTTCCGCTAACCCTGAGAATGATGAATAACCATGGACTGGAGAAATTTACTGCGGCGATGTGGGGTGCCAACGGGTTGGCTTCGGTCGCAGGAGCTGTCACAGCGATGATCATTGGCATTGAATGGGGTTTTACAGAAGTCTTAATTGCAGGTGGAGGACTTTATCTATTTGCCTCTCTGCTTTTTTACTACATACCAGCATCAGGCTCACCTTTCAGGTCTAAATAAAAAACCATCTTTCTCAGTATATCAATCTAAATATTAATTTCAGATTCTTTAGCTCATTTAAGGTTGTGTTAAGGTAGTAGGTATTATCATTGGGTAGAAACTTGAAAAAGAGGCTTGATGAAAAAGTCGAATTAAAACCTGTAACGGAGAAACCGATGGCTAAGGATGTTGTATGCGGAATGGAAGTTGATAATGATTCTCCATATCAAAGTACCTATAAGGATAAGACCTTTAAATTCTGCTCGGAAAACTGTAAAACAAAATTTGATGAGAATCCAGAAAAGTATGTTGCCAAACATCAGGACTCTCCGGCTACCTACCAAATAACGACAAATGGTATTGAGAATATTCAATTGCCTATTGTTGACATGCATTGTGTCTCCTGTGCGACAACTATTGAAAAAGAACTCCGGAAATTGCCCGGCATTAAAAAAGCAGTTGTAAATGGTGCTACCCAAAACGCCTATGTTGAATATGAACGTTCTGAGGTTTCTGTTTCGAAAATAATAGATTCTATAAAAAAATCAGGTTACAGAACCGGTTATGCTAAATTACGGCTTCATATTTCCGGCATGCATTGTAATTCATGCGTGTCTCAAATTGAGGAGGAACTTGTAGACACTTCAGGCATACTAAGTGTGAGTGTTGACCTTGGAACGGAGGCAGCCCTTGTAAAATATATTCCCTCAAATGTTGATTATCCTGCTCTTAAAAACATCATTGAACGGATGGGATATCAGGTATCAGAAATTTCCCATAAATATGATGAGAACGGGAGTGATACCCAAAACACCGCAGAGGGAAATCAGGGTAGTAGTGACCCTGTAGATGAAAATGAACAGGCACGGAATAGAGAATATAAATCATTGATGTGGAAATTCATCTTTTCAGCGGTTATCTCTATTCCGGTAATGATTTTCAGCTATCCTGATTTCCTTGGACTTCCAGACCAGTTCCAACGGGGTACCGACCTGCTGTACTGGATTTGGTTCTCCATGGGCGTGGTAACGTTGCCGGTAATGTTTTGGGCAGGCTCACATTTCTATACCGGAGCTTGGGCAGCTTTTAAAAACCGGTCGGCCAATATGCATACCCTCATTGCAGTGGGTATTACGGCAGCTTGGCTGTACTCTACGGTAGCTGTATTATTCCCGGAAATCTTTCCAACTGAAGCATTGGCTGAAGTATTTTATGATGTTACCGCTGTTGTAGTTGCTTTAGTTAATCTGGGCTTAGCTCTTGAGATTAAAGCAAAAGGTCGGAGTTCGGAGGCTATTAAAAAACTAATGGGCCTACAGGCTAAAACAGCCCGTGTAGTACGTGATGGGAAGGAACAAGATATACCCGTTGAAGAAGTAGTATTAGACGATATTATTGTGGTTCGCCCCGGAGAGAAGATACCGGTTGACGGGGAAATCGTGGAAGGCTCTTCGGCTATTGACGAATCGATGATCACCGGGGAATCCATCCCGGTTGAAAAACATAAGGGTGATGAGGTGATTGGCGCCACCATCAATAAAACGGGTTCATTTAAATTCCAGGCCACCAAAGTAGGCAAAGACACGGCACTTGCACAGATCGTACAAATGGTCGAGGAAGCCCAGAGTTCCAAAACACCCATCCAGCGTGTAGTGGATAAAGTTTCAGGTTATTTTGTCCCTGCTGTCATTATCCTGGCTATCGCTGCTTTCGTTGTCTGGTATCTTATAGGGCCTGCCCCGGCACTAATTTACGCTTTGGTTGTTGCCGTTACGGTACTGATCATAGCATGCCCCTGCGCTCTGGGCTTAGCAACTCCAATTTCATTAATGGTAGGTGTAGGCAAAGGAGCTGAAAATGGTATCCTGATCCGCAGCGGAGAAGCGCTGGAGACCGCACAGAAACTTGATACCATTGTCTTAGATAAAACGGGTACCATTACAGAAGGACAACCCAAGCTGACCGACATTGTTACCGCAAACGGCTTTAGCGAGGATGAGATTCTGAATATGAGTGCCAGCGTGGAACGCGCTTCCGAACACCCGCTGGGGGAAGCCATCATAAAAGGAGCAGAAGAACGAGAACTTACTCTTCTGAACCCCATAAATTTTAACGCCGTGCCCGGTCACGGTGTAGAAGCCGAAGTGGACGGACGAAAGGTACTTCTCGGAAATGTTAAAATGATGAGAGATAACGGCATCGATACAGGCAATTTACTGGATCAAAGCACCAAACTGGCCGATGAAGGTAAAACTCCAATGTTTGTTGCAATAGGCGGAAAAGCTGCCGGAATCGTGGCCGTAGCCGACACCGTAAAAACCGATTCCAAAGAAGCTATAGCTCAACTTAAGAACATGGGACTGGAGGTCGTCATGATAACCGGCGACAACCAGCGAACCGCTGATGCCATTGCACGCCAAGTGGGTGTGGATCGCGTTATGGCCGAAGTGCTGCCCGAAGATAAAGCCCTGAATGTGCAAAAACTCCAAAATGAAGGTAAACGAGTAGCAATGGTAGGCGACGGCATCAATGATGCACCAGCGCTGGCCCAGGCCGACATAGGGCTGGCTATCGGCACCGGAACGGATGTAGCCATCGAAGCCTCCGACATCACCCTGATCAAAGGCAGCCTGAAAGGTGTGGTATTGGCGATCCAGCTTTCCAAGGCGACGATGAGAAATATCAAACAGAACCTGTTCGGAGCCTTTGCCTATAACACGGCCGGTTTGCCGGTTGCCGCAGGGTTGTTGTATCCGTTCTTTGGTATCCTGCTTTCGCCACTGATTGCCGCTGCCGCCATGGCTTTTAGTTCTGTAACAGTTGTTACCAATGCTAATCGGCTGCGCAAGTTCCAACCAAAATTTTCAAAAGCTAATAAATAAACTTAAAAGGAGATTATCATGACACTTGATGAAATTTTTGTACTAATCGGTGGAATCCTGCTTATCGCGCTTGTCGCGTGGTATTTCTGGTTTTCCAGCTCGGAGGGCACCCGTGTTCAAAGCGGTACAGGTGGGCTACAGGAAGCCCTGATTAAAGTAAAGGGAGGATATAGTCCCAATGTTATTGTAGTAGATGCCGGTAAGCCGGTGAGGTTGAATTTCCTTCGCGAAGAGACGGCCGCCTGCTCCGAGCAGGTGATCTTTCCGGACTTCGGAAAGCAGGCTACGCTAACCCCGCATAAAACCATTTCTGTGGAATTTATCCCCGATACACCTGGCGAATACGAATTTCAATGTGCGATGGGTATGCTGCGAGGTAAACTCATCGTTGAATAAATCTATAAATCACAACCAATAACATGGAGGATACCATGAAAGCACAAAACATCTGCCCTGTAATGGGACACGAAATCGAAGACCCAACAAGCGCCCCCAGCAGTGAGTACAAGGGAACAACCTATTACTTCTGCTGCGAAAATTGCAAAACAACATTTGATGAAAATCCCGCCGATTTTATAGGAAGCAACGGTAGCCACCATCATCATCACTAAGTACAATATTCAATAAATAACACCCCTGCCTTTGGATCTATGAGGTCGGTAATCTTTGGGCAGGGATTTAATTTTTGCAAAATGGAACATCTTAATCTAAACAAAGAGTGTGTAGTAACCGGAAAAGAGGTAATAAACCCTCAAAGCTCTCCCAAAAGTAGTGTCAATGGCAATACATGGGCGTTCTGTACTACTACCTGTAAAGAAATTTTTGACCGGCATCTGATTAAGTTTGCCGAAAAGAAGATTCAGGAAATTCAACATTATTCTATCTAAAGTAAAAACATTGGGAGGTACTTATGTCACATCATGCAATCTGTCCTGTAAGCGGTTTAACTATAGATAACCCTGTCCTTTCCCCTCATATAGAATATGAGGGCATGGAGCTATTCTTCTGTTGTCCGTCTTGCGAGGATACTTTCTTAAGAGAACCTGACTATTACATTTCTGGTCATAGATCCTTTAGTTTTTCTAATTAATGCACCGAAAAACCCCTATGCATTTGGTCCTGATACGGCTAATTGCATTTCAAATCATTTTGTTCTTAAAACATTAAGGACTATTCAAATATTTTTTAAATCCTATTGGAAGTTGGTATGAAAAAGGAACAAATACATATCATTGGAGCCGGCCCTGGTGGATTAGTAGCTGCTATCAATTTAGCCAAAGCCGGATTTCCGGTTACCGTTTATGAAATGTACTATGAGGTCGGTAAACGCTTTAACCATGATTTCCAGGGTATCGAAAACTGGTCAACCGAAGAAGATACTCAAGAATTTTTGAGCCGTATAGGTATTTCAGTGAATTATCTCTTTGAGTCCCTCGAAAATGTTGAGTTTTTTAATCCTTCTGGTCAAAAATACCATTATAGCATGTCACGACCCCTTTTTTATTTAATTGAACGAGGTTCTAACGAATGGAGCCTGGATCAGGGGTTGAGGCGGCAAGCAGAAGAAGCAGGAGTTCATTTTGAATGGGGAACAAAAATAACAAAGGTGCCTGAAAACGGCAGAGTAATAATAAGCACTGGCCCAAAAGGCGGTGATGCAATTGCGAAAGGAATCATTTTCTCTACAACTCATAAAAATTACTATGCGGCTTTCCTTGGTGATGATATTGCCCCACATGGTTATGCTTATTTATTGGTACATGAGGGTAAAGCTACATTTGCGACTTGTTTGTTTGAAAAATTTCCCAAGTCCCTCCATTATTTTGAAAAAGCTTTAGGTGAAATGAAAAAGCACATCATGATAGATATACAGGATTCAAAATATTTTGGCGGTTATGTCAATTTCTCACTAAATCAAACGCTGGTTAAAAACAACCGCATCTATTATGTGGGAGAAAATGCCGGGTTTCAAGACGCCTTGTTTGGCTTCGGCATGCGCTATGCCATGCACTCTGGATATCTGGCGGCCCAAAGCATCATCGAGAATCGTTCCTATCCTAACTTGTGCAAAGAGCATATCATCCCAAAAATGGAGGTGTCGTTGGCCAACCGCTGGTTGTTTACCCGCTTGGAAGACCTGGGATATACCATTATGCTCGACCGTCTGGCAGAAAAGGACGATATAATTCCTACCCTCCGAACTCAGTATAACCCAAGCTGGTATAAAAAGATTGTTTTTCCGGTCGCCAACCGGGCTTTCAAAACCCGGCTGGAAGACAAACAGTGTATGCACGAAAACTGCTCATGCGTATGGTGTAAGCATGGAGAGCACGACTATGCCGAAGTAGAATGCTAACATTAACCTCATTTTTTAAAAACTATGCAACCCATTCTTTTTGAACTCGGCCCGTTTACCATTCATACGGTTAGCCTGTTTCACACTGGTGGCATTCTTATAGGAATATGGTGGCTTTATCGTCAGGCCATAAAAAACCGCGTCGACCCTCAAAAAATAATGGATCTAGCTGTCATCGTCGTCCTCTGGGCCATTATTGGTGCGCGACTTTTCTCTATCCTGTTCGATGGCAGCCTGCAGTGGTACCTGCAAAATCCATTGAAAATTCTGATGCTCTGGAATGGAGGCTTTACGTTCTATGGAGGTTTCTTGTTCGGACTAGGAGCCGGGATTTGGTATGTACGAAAACATGATCTGGACTTATGGCAAATTAGCGATATGGCAGCGCCCGGCCTGGCGCTGGGCATCGCCTTTGGACGACTGGGCTGCTTCTTTTCGGGAGACAGTTTCGGCAAACCGACGGATCTTCCCTGGGCGGTTACCTTTACTGATTCAATGTCGATGGCCCCAACGGGTATCCCACTGCACCCCACCCAAATCTATTCCACGCTTGTCCTATTGGTAGTATTTGGCATTTTGCTTTGGTGGCAAAAACAGCAGCGTTTTAAAGGAGAAATCTTCCTGGTTTTTATTATGCTTTATTCTGTCGCACGGTCTTTTGTAGAAATTTTTAGAAATGATCCCCGGGGCGTTTATCTTGACGGCTTAATTTCTACCTCACAGATTATCAGCTTATTAGTGATAATACCAGCCCTGTGGCTGTATTTTACGAAACTTCGTCAAAACAGGCGTTTAAAAGTTGAACCTTCACAGTAATATAAATTTAACACTGATTATTTTTAAACAACTCTGATCTGATATGTTAACCTTACTCTGGTCTATACTAACATTCATTTTCTTGTATTTTATATATCACAGGTTTAATAAACTCAAAAATCCTGTTTCTGAGATGTGGCAATACTCGAAATACAGCAGGCGAAATTTTGATTATCAACCAAATACAGCATTTGCTGAAATGTAAGAGGCAGAATATGAAATTATTGAATGAATTTAGTTATTTGAATCAATTGAATATTATTGTGTTTATAAATTTATCATCATGACTAAGTAATATGGCTCCTTTAACTCAATATCTACTCCTGCTCGGCATGGGGATTACAACAGCCGGTTTAGTGTGGATGCTTTATCTTATAAAGCAGTCGCTGGGCCAAACGCTGGACGAGCCAGGCAAGGACATCCCCGCCGAAAGCGGAAACCTGGCGCCCAAACCGGCCTGGCTGCGTTATCATGTACACTACTACGGCTATGCCCTGCTCTTTTTGGCCTTTGATATGGAGATGGCCTACATGTACCCCTGGGCAGTGGTTTACAGAGAAGTAGGCATTCTGGCCCTGCTTGACATGGGCGTTTTTCTGATGATTTTATTTCTGGGACTTATTTATACCTGGACTCAACTCGGACTCAAACGCCAATAAATGCCAATGGAAACGACTATGAGATACGGAGCACGAAAAGGCAAAATGAATTTTTTCCGGAGATGGATGGCAAAGTCTGCTTCGCGGGAGCTTTGCCTGTTTCCTGTCCCGGGTCCCGATATATTGCGTATCTATCAGTCTGGCCCTCTGAACGGCGAAGCACAACTGACAGCCAATCCAAGAGAAGCTAATGTTTTGCTGATTATTGGTGATATGAATCCGGATATGGCAGAACAGGCCGCTATTGTTTACGCCCAGATGCCGCGCCCGCGGGTGCTGGTGTTGGCCGGGCCGAAACATCTTGACCCACTGCCTCACCCTGATGTACACGTTGCTCTGGAAAAAGATTTTCTTCAAACTGCATTGCCTGCTGTCAGGGAGTGCCTGAGCAGTCTTGCTTGGATAGATGAGCCGGAACCATATCAGCCGGAAGCCTTGGTAAACGAAATAGAAGAAGCCGGTAAGCAGCAGGGCCATATGCACCATCATCACCATCACGGTCATGGAGATCATGGCCACGGAGATCATGATCACTCACAGCATAGTGGACACGGTCACAGCCACGAAGGCCACGATCATTCTGCTCACAGCCATGCGGATCATGGAGAACATGAGGGACACGATCCTTCTGCCCATCAACACGGTAATGCAGAGGAAGGGCACAATCATGATCATGGTAATCACGATCACGGGCATCTTAGCGGCCATAAGAAGGAAGGGCATGATCATTCGGCTCACACGCATTCTGCTCACGAAGGCCATGACCACAGTCACGAAGATCATAAAAATCACGGTCACAGCCATTCAGGGGAAGCAGAAGCAGGGGAGTCTAAAGGCTGCCATAGAGCATCGGACAAACCCGGCCATGATCACGGAACGCATGACCATGATCACCCACAACATACCAAACACCAGCTTGAAGGGCATAGTCATTCCCATGGCCAGCAAAGCGGAGAAAAAAAAGATTCCCATAGTGGCCACGATCACGGAGCCCACCATCATGATCATGGACACGAGCAAGAAGGTCATGAGCTCTCCGGGCATCAGCACGGCGAACACAGCCATGGCCACGAAGGACATAGTCATGAAGAACATGATCACTCTCAGCACGAAGAACACGGACATGAACACGGAGGGCACGATCATGGACATAACCATGGCGGCCATGATCACGGACATGGAGGACACGATCACGGTTCGGGCTTTATGTCGATGATAGCTATGACCAAAGATCTTCCCCGCAGTACAGACGGGCTGCCCATGGAGTGGAGTGATGTGCAGTTTGGCCCCTTTCACCCGGGCATGCCCGGCGGGCTGCGCCTCTCTATGAAGCTGGACGGGGATACGGTTGCCGAAGCGGAAGCAGACCAAGAGCTCCCAAGCCGTAACCTGCTTGCATCCATACCTGAGGACCCTGCCGCATTGCCGGAATATCTTGAAGCGATCAACCCTATGGCGCCGGTTACCTACCGGTTATTGGCACAAAAAGCACTATTAAATTTTTCTGATGAAGCGGGTAATTCTGCGCTAACCCTGTTCGAGGCAGTGCTGTTGGAAAAAGAACGAATAACCAGCCATTTGAACTGGCTGGCTGTTTTTGCCACAGCACTGGGCAGCGGCTGGATGCGCGACCAGGCTATAAAACATTACCACCGTTTCCAAAACGGTATCGGAAATATGGAGCAGCTCTCCGGGTTTATCCGCCGGATAAAAAAGATGCCGTATCTGAAATTGAAATTAAGTGCCGCCGTCCACAACCCCGGGGGAACGGAGAAACATAGCGAGGAAGCTGCCGGTACTCATAAAGACCATCACCACGAACATAATGCGGACTCCCATTCAGGTCACTGCCATGAAGAAAGTGGCGAGCAGAAACCTCATGACCATGGTGGGCATGAAGGCCACGAACATGATCACGGAGCCCATGGACACGGAGAAGAGCATGATCACCACGAAGGACACGGGCATAGTCACGAAGGTCATCAACATGGTGAGCACGATCATCATAGCCATGAAATGCATCAGCACACCGGGCATGAGACCCATGACCATCATGAACATGTTCATCACGATCATGCAAGCAAAGATGAAAAAAACAAAGTTACCGGTGCTGTGCCCGGTCAGCTGCCTGACGATATCACAGGGCCGGTAGCCCGGGCTGCAGGAATTGAGAAAGACCATCGGTTAGAGGAAGCCGTGTATCAGCAAGCCGGGTGGACTCCCGTAACCGCTGCCGGTAACAATGCCTGGAGCCGGCTGATGGTACGGCTGGACGAAATTGAACAAAGCCTGCGATTTATAGAAAAAGCGGGAAACGATTCCGGCAAAGAATCTTCACGAAAGATCAACATACCATCTGTCGGAATGGGGAATGGTATTGCACACATTGAGAGCCCCCGTGGTATAGTAACACTAAAATTTCATATTCATGAGGGTAAACTGGCTCATATGCACCTGACAACCCCCTCCGTGGCACTGGCGGGGCTGGTAAAGCCGGTAACCGAACAGCAGGAGCTGGCCGATGCACTGATAGCCGTGAACTCACTGGATATTTCACCCTGGGAAATTAACCCTTAACAGATAGTTGTTATGACGCCTTTTTTAAGCGGTTTTATGATTACCCTCCTTTTTGTGGGAGGAGTATATTTTGTAGCAGTACTGGAACGCTGCTCAATGACGGGAAACGTAAGCTGGAGCGGTCCGGCCCGGTCATTTTTGCTGCTGTTTGCCCAAGAGGAGATCAAAACCCGAAAGCACGACAAGGTGTTTTTTGAAACAGCTCCGATCCTTTTTATCGGAGTGATCTTGTTGACGATTTCCATCCTGCCGTTCAGCCGGGGAAGCGTGGTCATCGATCTGGGAACCGGCGCCCTCTTTATCAATGCGGCGCTGGTCTATATAATGGTGGCCCTGCTGATGGCCGGATGGGCTGTTAACGGCGTGTACGCCATGGTTGGCGGCTGGCGCGCGCTGGCACAGCTTATCGCCTACTCCATGCCGGTAGTAATGGCATTGACGGCCACGGTAATGCGGGCTGAATCAATGTTTCTGACAGACATCGTCGAATCCCAACAGTCTTTGTGGAATATTCTATATCAGCCGGTGGGTTTCATTTTGTTTTATATTTCGGCGCTGGCCATCGCTTTTCTTCCCCCTTTCGACCTTCCGGTAGCAGAAGGTGAGCTGGCAGGAGGGGTCTGGGCCGACCTTACCGGCGCCCGCAAGCTGTTGTTTCGTCTGGGCCGGCTTGCTTTGGTGTTAACTTTGTCGGTAGCAGTGGTTGTACTGTACCTGGGTGGATGGATGGGCCCCTGGCTGCCCGGTTTTGTCTGGACTTTTCTGAAAACCTTACTGGTAGCGGCCTCTTTTTTTGCTGTCGGTCATTTTATACCCCGCATCCGGCACGACCATCTGCTGGAATACAACTGGAAGTACGGGGTACCCTTAGCCCTTTATAACATATTTCAGGTAGGAGTAGTCTTGCTGTTATGATATCTGTACAACTCATATTACTTATTATTTTTGGCCTGGCGGCTATCTGGTTTGGATGGCGCGTTTTTATGACCAGCTCTATGGTGCGGTCAGCTCTCTCACTTCTGGCGTCCATGGTGGCCATCGGCATATTATTTCTCGTTATGGAAGCCGAATTTTTGGGTGTTCTGCAAATCATGATGATGGGAACCGAAATGAGTATCATGGCCATCTTTATGATGATGTACATGATGGATCCTGGCGGGCTGGGACAGATGGATATGTATCACCAGAAAAATATCTCCATAGCAGCGGGCGTAATTGTAACCGTATTGATAGTCGGTGCTGCTCTTACCACCGACTGGGGTACAATAGCTACTCAGTTTCCGGGGCCGCATGAGCAAAACCGGCTGCTGGGTATGGAAATTCTGAAGCGGTCGATGATGATCTTCGAAACCGCCGGGGTGACCATTCTTACCGGAATGATCGCCTCTATCGCAGTCGCTTTGTCAATTAAAAACAGCGTGGAGAAGTAAACACTATGGAGCTATTAATTACAGCACTTATTATTGCCGCCGTCCTTTTTGGTATAGGGCTCTACGGCGCCTTAAGTCAGACAAATTTGGTAATGATCATGATGGGAATTGAACTGATGCTGGGAGCAGCCATGATCAACCTGGTAGCTTTTTGGCGCTTTCTTCATCCCGACGCCTTCTCCTTGCAGATGTTTGTGCTGGTAGCCATGACTGTGATGGCTTTGGAAGGAGCCGTCGGCTTTGCCATTGCCACTCAGCGGTTCCGTACCTCGGGAACGGTTGAAATGGAAGAATCAGCAGAATTAAAAGGATAGTACCTATATGGCAGCAATATTACTTACCATATTAGCTCCACTGGCGGCAAGTGCCTGGATTATCGTAACCCGGAAAAAAATAGGGTATGCAGCCTTAACCGGGGCAGCAGGCTCTCTGGCCGGTTCGATACTGCTTTTTATGGCCGCTTTGAACGGCGCTGTTACTCAACTGCAATTTACCGGGCTTCCGGGAATGCCCTTTCGCCTCGAAGCCACAGAAATGGCGGCCGTACTTGCTCTGGTTGTCGCTGTGATTACCACCTTCATTTTAGTGTATGCCATCGGGTATATGAAAGAAGAAAAAGGAAAACTCCGTTTCTGGAGCGGCATAACGCTTTTTATGGGGGCCATGCAGTTGTTGGTGTTAGCCGGAGACTGGATCTTGTTTGTGATAGCCTGGGAGGTTATGGGCTTTGCCTCCTATTTGCTGATCGGCACCTGGTACTGGAAGAAAGAAGCTGGTGACGCCGCAAACAAAGCGTTTATTATGAACCGGGTGGCCGACCTCGGGCTCTATGTCGGGGTATTCGTGATCATTCTTGCCGGCGGGTCCAGCCAGATTTTAGCTGAACCCGTACAGGGCGTTTCTGTAGTGGGAACCCTGGCTCTGCTGCTGGCGGTAATGGGTAAATCGGCACAGGTTCCTTTCCAGAGCTGGCTTTCGGCAGCCATGGCGGGCCCAACACCTGTTTCGGCCCTGCTGCATTCGGCCACAATGGTGGCGGCAGGTATTATTCTGCTGCTTAAAGCCTTCCCTCTTTTCCCGCCGGACGCTCTTTTCTTGATCGGCTTAGTGGGAGGAATAACCATCCTGCTCGCCGGTGCAACTGCCATATTTTCCGAAGATATCAAACGTATGCTTGCCGCGTCCACCTCAAGTCAGCTTGGTTTTATGGCGCTGGCTATTGGCGCCGGGTATCCGGCCGCGGCCCTGGCCCACCTGATTGCCCACGCTTTCATGAAAAGCAGCTTGTTCCTGGGAGCCGGAATCTTTCAGCACGAAATGCATTCCACAAATTACGAAAAGCTCAAAGGCTCAGGAAAGAAACTGAAACTGGCTTTTTCAGGATTCGCCGTGTCCGGGCTGGCCCTGGCCGGGATCCCTCCATTAATCGGCTTTTGGTCGAAGGATGCCATCCTGACGGCAGGCCTGCAGGCCGACCCGGCCTCATGGTACTTTTCCGCTGTGCTGATTGGAGCTTTTTTTACTGCTATCTATATGGGCCGCGCATTCGGAATTTTATGGAAAGGACACAGCGAACCGGAAGAAAAGCCAAAGAAACTGCCTTGGATGCATCTCGGATTTCTAACCCTGGTAACGGCTGTTATTGCAGGCTGGTTGTTTCTGGATCCTTTGGTTGAAACGTCAGGTTTTTCCATTCCAAAAGACAACATTGCCATGATAAGCGGGCTTGGAGCTGCTTTTCTTGGTTTGGCAGCAGGCTGGTTTGCCACCGCTCCCATCTTTAAAACCCAGGTGTGGATGTTTTTCCGGGATAACTATCCCGTAGCAGGCGGCTACACCAATGTTATCGTGCAACCGTTTCAGATGCTGGCAACCGGCGCAAACCTGATCGAACAATTTCTGCTTCAATCTGTCTTTGAGATTGGCAAGGCGTTTTTAATGTTGGCGCGCTGGCTGGCCAATGTGCCGGACCGTGCGATGGCTTTTGTGATCGACCAAATCGGGACATTCAATCTGAACATCGGCCAATGGTCCCAAATAACGGACGATCGCGGCATTGTGGAGTGGATTGCCGGCTTGGTGGCATCCATCCAGCGACTGGGCCAATACGGGCGGAACATTCAATCGGGACTGGTTCACCGCGAACTAGCATGGTCGGTGTACGGTATGATCTTAGCTTTAATTATTTTATCACTAACCTATCTGTAAATCATGGATTTTTCATCATTACCATTGCTCTCAATCACTACATTCTTGCCGGTTATAGGGGCACTTGTCATTATGGTACTCCGCCCCAAACAAACCAAAACCGCCTATGGTATTGGGATAGCCTTCGCGTCACTCACCCTGTTGGCTGCTATTATGATCTGGATACAGGGTATAGGCAGCGGTTTGTCACAAGTTGAAGAACTCAGCTGGATACCATCCTTAGGCATAGCTTACCGGTTGGGAGTGGACGGCATTAGCTTTCCCCTGGTGCTGTTGACGGCATTTTTGTTCCTGACCTCGCTGATTTTTTCTGCAAAGATCAAGGATAGCGCCAATATCTTTATTCAACTGGTTCTGATGCTGGAGACCGCCTGTCTTGGGGTATTCCTTTCGCTTGACCTCTTTCTTTTTTACGTGTTTTTTGAAATCACTCTTGTTGGCATGTATTTTATCATAGCCAAATGGGGGCACGAACATCGCAAAAAGGCGGCTTTAACTTTCTTTATCTATACCCTGGTAGGCAGTTTGTTTCTGCTGCTGGCGTTTTTGGCGCTGTATCTTTTTTCCGATGCCAATACGTTTGACATACAACAGTTGATAACAAATCCCACCATAACCGGACTTGCAGCTACGCTTACGTTCTGGGGATTATTTATCGCTTTTGCTATTAAAACACCGCTTTTCCCATTCCATACATGGCTTCCTTTGGCTCACACGGAAGCACCTGCTGCCGGAAGTGCCATCCTGGCGGGGGTGTTGCTGAAACTGGGCACCTATGGTTTTATTCGCTTTCCATTGCAAATGACGCCTGATGCATTTCGTGAATTTGCACCTTACGTCATCGTTATTGCCGTCTTTACAGCGCTGTACGGGGCTTTCGTAGCCCTGGCCCAAACCGATATCAAGCGGATGGTGGCCTACACCAGTGTAAACCACATGGGGTATCTGATATTTGGTGTGGCCATAGCAGCCGTCACCACTACCACATCCGGCATGATTGCCCTGGACGGAGCGGTACTTCAAATGATAAGCCACGGTGTGGTTACAGGGGTGCTTTTCCTGCTGGTAGGAGCTCTTCAGGATCGCACTGGTACGCGGGAAATGAACGAAATGAGCGGGCTGCTAAAAGCCTACCCGATTTTAAGCGGACTTTTTATGCTCGCGGCCTTTGCTTCTCTGGGACTGCCCGGGCTGGCTCATTTCCCTGCCGAGTTTCAAATCTTTTTAGGCGGCTTTGATGTGTATCCAGTCGCCGTCGGGATCATCATTATCGGACTACCGGTTACTACAGCCTTGTACCTGCGGGCTATTCAAAAAGTATTTTTAGGTACCCTGCCGGAAGGATTTAGCGGACTTAAAGATTTGGGAAGCCGGGAGCTGTGGGCTATTGTTCCTTTGATATTAGCTACCATACTGATTGGAGTATATCCCGATTCCCTGCTCTCGATGATTCATGCTACAACTAATTTCTTCGGACTGTAATAACGATGGCCACTGATTTACTGAATATTTCACCACAGCTTATTGTTTTATCCACCACGGTTATCGTGTTATGCCTGGAAATGGCCCGATTACCCCGGGCTGCACTATGGGCTTTGGTGGTTGGCATGCTCACAGCCACCGGTGTTGCCGTAGATATGCTGGGGACAGACACAACAGCTTTTTCCACTACCTTCCGTGTTGACGCACTCAGCTTGTGGGCCGTCATCATTCTGGGGCCGGCAACCATCCTTTTTGCTTTGCTGGGCCGATCGGAGCTGAAAGATTCGGCCCGCGAAGGCACCATATACAGCCTGATGGGCTTTTCAGCCTTGGGAGCCATGATTTTGGCGGGCAGCGGAGATCTCATGTTCATTGTACTGGGCCTGCTTATTAGTACTCTTGCCGGTATGGCCATGGCAGCTCACCCAAGGAACGACCCTTCCAGCGAAGGAGCGATGAAGTACTTTATTTACGGATCAGTAGCCGGAGCCATCATGCTTTTCGGGCTAACCTTCTGGGCGGGCCTTGCCGGAACGACGCTGATTTCCGGGATTAACAATCCTGACTTATCCTCTTATGCCGTTATGTTCGGCTTTATTACCCTGGTAATTGGAATCGGCTATGCGGCTTCCCTGTTTCCCGTCCATTTCTGGACGCCCGACACTTTCGAGGGCGCACCCGTCTCCATAGCCGCCTACCTGTCGGTAGTTCCCAAGATAGGGGCCCTGTTTGCACTCGCGCAGGTGGTTCGTGATCTTCCGGTTTCCCTTGTTGACTGGCCGTTGATCCTGGCCGTGCTGGCCGCGCTGTCCATGACCTTTGGCAATGTGGTAGCGCTGTGGCAGGACAATGTGATCCGGCTGCTGGCCTACTCCACTATTGCACAGTCAGGGTATTATCTGTTGGGAGTAATCGGAGTGGGACAAAGTACGCTTGCGATCGATTCAATGGTGGTTTTTGGGGTAGCATACCTGCTTATGAACGCAGGCGCTTTTGCCATTACTTTGGGCGAAGGCACCCGGCTGGACGATTTTAAAGGCATGGGAAAACGCCGGCCCTGGCAGGCGGTGGGTATGACCATTTTCCTGCTCTCCCTGGTAGGGATGCCGCCCCTGGCCGGCTTTGCCGGCAAATTTCTACTGTTTGGGGCAGCCATAGAATCCGGATATAGCTGGCTGGCGGTTGTTGCCATCCTGAACAGCGCAATTTCTCTTGCAGTTTATATGCGGATTGTGGTACCCATGTTTTTTCAGGAAGCCGAAGATGGGCAAATCAGAACTTACGCTCCGGGAACATCCTTCGTATGGATAAGCACACTTGCCTTAACGATAGCTGCGGGAATTGGCGTGCAGTGGTTTCTGGGTTAAATAAATAAAGTATGCATACATTTTATCTTATTTTAGGTATCACCATACTCGTCGTAATTGCTTACGACTTTTTCTATACCACGCTTTCCTTCAACGGGGCAGGATACCTGTCCCTGTTGACGAGCCGGTTCCTATCTGCTCTTTTCCTTTTTTTGAACAGGTATATCCCCCGGCGAAACGCGTTGCGCTACTCCGGGGTAACGCATATCCTTTTTCTTCTTGGAATGTGGATCGGGCTTTTATGGATCGGATTTTTCCTGCTGCTCGTCAGCGATCCCCGCTCGGTAGTAGAAGCAGGCACAGGATCTGCCGCAAGCGTTCTTACCAAGCTGTATGTAAGCGGATATACCCTTTCCACCCTGGGAGTAGGTGACTATATACCGGGTTCCGAAGGGTGGCAGATTATAATGGCCGCCTTTTCATTTGCCGGCTTTATTTTCATAACTACCGCCATGACTTATCTGATGAGCCTGACCACGGCGGTGATCCACAAAAGAAATCTCAGCCTTTTTATAGCAAACATGGGAGATACACCTGAAGAAATTCTCATCAATCTGTATTCTTGTGAAGAAGAGCATTTCATAATGTTGCCAGATTTTTCAATCAAGCTCAGGGAGATGATCAATAAACATAACCAGAATCACTATGCCCACCCGGCTGTGCATTATTTCTACAGTACGGCAAGGGATGAATCACTATCCATCAATTTGGTAAATGTAGATGAAGCAATAACAATTTTGATTCATTATGTTGAACCAAACAGATGGCGGGAACAGGATATTGCACCGCTCAGAGACGCGATTACCAAATTTTTGGACACAGCACGCCGTCATTACCATCAAATGCCGGAAGAAATCGATAGGTTTCCGCTGGATATTGAATACCTAAAATCCAGGAATGTTCCATTAAAAGAGCATCAAGCCATGTCTTCAAATAGTTATGAAATGAATGAACGCAGAAGTTCATTGCATGGATTGTTACGTAGTAATGGTTGGAGCTGGAATGAAGTTTACCAAAAGCAATCGAACAAAAACAATTTTAAATAAGCACCTATTCCTCATGCGCATCATTACTTATTTCCTAAGCATTATCCTTTTGGCGGTTTTGCTTCCGGTCCACCTCCTTCAGGCCCAACAATCTGAAGAAATGCTATTGTTTGAAATTGACGGCAACCGATACAAAAAATGCAATTATAGTAAAGAGGGAGAGTTGGAGTCATACCAAAATCTAATAGTTGGCTCTATTCAAGAAAACACCAATACCTACCGCTTGCCTGTTGAACTTTATTCCTATAATGCTGACGGTGAACTTCAGGACAGTACCAAAACTCTTTATACCTGTCGGCCGGACGAACAACAAGTGCTTTTGAATGTTTTCCCGTTTACCGACTATGGCAAGGGCAGTGAAATTAAAGTCAATTTGTTAGATTCGAAAACATTCTACCCGATTTCTCCCGAGCCCGGCTGGGAGATGAAACCTATTGAATTTGCTTTGAATATCGACAAGGGTTTGGTTGGATTTTTGGGCGGAAAAAGCAAAATTACCATCTACGAACGGCGTGTGGTATCCAACGATACCCTGCAGACCGAGCAGTATCAAATTAACTCGGGAGTAGATATTGGTGTGTATGTAATGGGCATTAAGGTGAAAGGATTTGGGTACCGTGTTATTGAAATCATTGACAAGGACCGGGGAATTATCTGGCAAAAATTTACCAGTGAAGACGATGACAGCTATTTTGTGATCCGGTTGATTTGACCCGAATCGTCATTCCCCGTTTTCGGTAACTGGCAGTCCCAGGGTGATCCAGTCGTGCATGCCGCCGCGGTAATACCATATTTTTTCGGCGGGATACCCTGCCTCAAGCAGCATATTGATCGCCTTTTGCGACTGCGGGCACTGCGGCCCGTTGCAGAAGAAAACAGTCGGCTTTGACCGGTCCAGCTCATCCATACGGTCCACGATATCTGAAAGGGGAATGGCAGATGTTCCGGGGATACCCACTCCATGACGCGTACCGGGAGCCCGTACGTCAACCACCGGTAGTCCCTTTTCAAGATGCTCGATTATCTCACATTCACCGATGGTTTGTACTCCTTCGGCGGCCTGAATCGGTTGAATTTCTCCCCACGTAACATCTACTGTTACCAGTCCCTTAGTATCTGGAATATACCGGGGAATCATTTGCATTTTTTCTCTTTGTGTGATACGCTCCAGGAACTGTTCTCCTTTGTCCATTCTATTTTATCTATATTTTGGGAATTGATTTTTAAATATTTCTTCCACTACTTGCTGAGAATTCTATTGGGCTGAATGCTCCTTTATGTGTCATTACTCAAAGCTGTCTTTGGGAGGCAGATTTTTTTTACCCTGGTCGAATAGTTTCAGAGAAAAAAGCATTTTAAGTTCTTGCTTAGTGGGAAGAGATTGTTCGCCCTCGCCTCGAAATACAACTTCTCCTTCAACGATCATGTTTGGTGAAGAACGTATTTTGAAACGGGCAGCCAGTTCAGGATGTTCTTCAACATACTTTACTGTATAAGGTATATCCATTTTCTTCAATCTCATTTCTAATTGAGGGCGATGATTGCAGTCTTTGGTTGCTAAAAGAAGTACTTTCATTTTTAAAGCTTTTGTGTTTGATGTTCAAGTTCTGATTTAGAATTTCCTTCCGTTGTACAGGGCACGCCAATACCGAATTTTTTCAATATCTCTTCGGCAAGGCACCATTTGGTAAATGCCGACTGAAACAGGTTCAATCCCACAAACAGGGTAAACAGATACCAGTAGGGACTAACAAAGTAGCCCAGTATCAGGCTGATGGTTACAAAACTTCCTGCGACAGCTCGTATAATGCGTTCCATTTTTCTCATAATATTAAGTATTTGTTTAAATTTTTGGATTAGTTTTTCATTCTACGTCAAACGGATTTTTCTACGTTCAATTGGTATGCATGAAGCGGATTTGTCTGTTGTTCAGTGTTCAACCGGTTATAGTGATCCACTTCCGAAAGAATCGTATCGACTGATTCCTCATTCTGAAAGGCAAAAAACAGGTGAGAATATACCATGGTGTCTACATTGGCAAACCAGTTAGTAAGATCCGCTGTCTTTTTCCCGTTGTCGCAACGGCATCCTTGTATCTCTGTTTCGCTGTAAATAGGAATGCGTTGATTAACCAGAATTCGCCGTACTTCATCCGCATATTCTTCGATACTCAAAATAATTAGTAGTTTCATTGGTCTGAGGTTTAAGATTAATTTTAAACTATGTTTCCGTGTTGCTGTCTTTCAGCTGATGGGCTTTCTTTTCCACCATGTAATAAATTAGCGGAACCATCAGCAGTGTAAGGGCCGTTGAAGCTATTGCTCCGCCCATCAGAGAAATCGCCAATCCCTGGAAAATCGGATCGAACAGTATCACAAACGCTCCAATTACGACGGTACCGGCTGTCAACAGAATGGGCATGCTGCGCACAGCCCCGGCTTCAATAACCGCCTGTTTCATTGTTTCTCCTTCATTAAGCCGTATTTCGATAAAGTCAATTAACAGCACGGAGTTACGCACCATAATACCTGCCAGGGCAATCATACCGATCATCGAGGTTGCTGTAAAGAAAGCACCCAGCACCCAGTGCCCGATGAGAATACCTACCAGCGAGAGCGGAATGGCGATCATCATAATAATGGGTACTTTGAAATCCTGGAACCAGCCAATAATGAGCATGTAAATAATCACCAGTACAACGGCGAAAGCGATCCCGAGGTCACGAAATACCTCGTAGGTAATCTGCCATTCTCCGTCCCACTTCAGCGTATAATCCTCCTGCATGAAGGGCTGTCCGGCAAAAATCTGATCCAGGCTGTAACCGGCGGGCATATCAATGGCATCAATCTTTTCGCCGGTATCCAGGATGGCATAGACCGGGCTCTCGATAGCCCCGGCTACTTCGGCCGTTACATATAACACCCGGCGCTGGTTTTTGCGATAAATACTGGACTCCAACGTATCTTCGGTCACCGTTACTAAATCTGTTACCGGAATCATAGCGCCTGAAGCCGACTGCATATAAAGGCGGCTTAACTGCTCAATCCCGGAGCGCTCGTTTTCAGGCAGCTTTAAAACAATAGGGATATCATTGATCTCATCTTCGCTGTACAGGCGTGAAACAGGCTGGCCGCTCAGCGCCATCCTGACCGTCTGCACCACCTGCCGGGATGAAATGCCGGAAAGCATCGCTTTTTCGGTATCCACATCCATTTTATATTTGGTCTGGGGCGCTTCCTTCATCCAGTCCACATCAACGATGCCCTCCATTTCCCCGAAGATATTTTTCACTTTACGCCCCACCCTCTGGCGCTGTTCTTCATCCGGGCCATATATTTCGGTAACCAGCGTGGATAGTACAGGCGGGCCCGGCGGCACTTCCACCACTTTAATATTGGCGTTGTATTTGTCGCCCACCTTTT